>NZ_SFBO01000082.1:0-68786 GCF_007095705.1 Microcystis sp. Msp_OC_L_20101000_S702 | reverse complement strand
TACGATAAGACTTTAAATCAAGACTATCCACCTTTATCAGATTTTCCTAATCAGCAAGCTGAAATGGATTTTAAACAAGAAGGAATTAGTTTATGGAAACAGTTACGTCTTGAACTGGCACCAGATTATGAAGTTTTCTACCAAAATGAAGGTCAATTGTTCAGACATCCTAAGGAAATAACCAAAAAATCTACAGTACAAAAAATAACAGTTTGAGTATCATCACCTTCGGCTCTAGCGCAGCTTCAACCCTGAAGCGCAAACTAAAACCCTCCCAATCTACCGAAAAAGAAACCACAAAAGTCGGCTAAATGGCTTCTAAAAATACCATAAATGCCCCTTGATTCAATCTTGAGGGGGTTTTGTTTTTTTATATCTCTTTTTTGGCAATAGATGCTATAATAGAGGGCCACTCTTTAAGATTGCTTGCTTGATCGTGGACTTTGAGATTATCAGCGGTATCACGAATATCGAGATTATTGCCACAGGAACAGGAATTCGTAATCGGGAACGGTTGCAAAAACAGTATGGCAAAGGTAAATGGAGAAAATTAAAGGGCATAGCCCAAGTTCAGCTTGCCAATGGTATAGTAAGGTTAGCTGAAGTCCATTGGTATGAAGCTCATGGCATCGGCAAAAAAGAATTTAAGCTCAAGTTACCGTTTCTAGATTGACCATGAAAATAGAGTCATCTCCAACAAATAAGTTCGCAGTTTGTCTCAATAATGAAGGCTACGAAGCTTCACTAGAGGTGGGCAAAATATACCGCGTTATCCCTGATGAGACAGCAGAAATAAACAGTCTAATTCGGGTTATTGATGAAAGTGGTGAAGATTACGCTTTTTCTGTGAATCGGTTTCATGCTATTGAGTTACCAAAGCCAATAGAAGAGGCTTTATTATCAGTTGCCAACTAAAACCCTCTCAATCCACTGAAAAAGAAACCACAAAAGTAGGCTAAATTACCTCTAAAATACTATAAATACCCCTTCATTCAATCTTGAGGGGGTTTGTTTTTTCCTTCATCAACCATCTGTAAAACACTGCTGTATAAAGGCGCAGCAACCCAAAATCCTGCTTGATTGATCAAAGCGTCTAGTAGGGGTTTCACCTCAGAGATTAACCCTCGATTCTTCGCCTCAACCAAAATGCCCAGAATTCCTGTGTATCGAAGATTAAGTCTAGCAGCAATCCTACGACCACGACGCTCATCAATCAAAACTTGATCTGCTCCCAACTCAAGTGCTAAAGCAATAGCCTCAGCTTCTCCCTTATCTAGTTCATCAGCAAGAGCTTTAATCACTGTGTGGTTAGTTACCGTTCGAGTTTGAATCCAATCTAAGGTTTGGACTTCTATTGAACCTGCTACTGGAAAATTAGGCTCAGTTAATTCTCGATAAACTGCTTCAGGAATAAAAACTATTTCGTAAAGTTGTTGTAGCAGATGAAGTTGATTAATGGCGGCAAGATTGTTGATAGGGGATGTATCACTGACAACAATCACAATCTTCCCATCTCCCGCAAGTTCTTAATATCCTGTTCAAAATCTTCGACATCGTAGTGTACTGGAATTTGACGACTTGCAAGTAGGTGTTGAAAAGCAATACGATTCATTCCTGCAAATCGACTCGCTTGAGCAAGGGTGAGCTTCTCTTTTTGAAAGAGCATGACCGCAATTTCCTGCCTCATCTCAGCTTCAGTCATGCGTGTTGCACTGAGAATTTCATCGGAGATATCAATACTCATGGCTATAACCCTATCTATCCCTTCCTATTGGAATAATATCATAACCCCCTTCATTTAGTCAGTTGAGGGGGTTTATTTTTTGCGTCTCTTCCTCTTACACATTTTACACATTAAGAATCGGTTTTATGCTATTGAGTTACCAAAGCTAATAAAAGAGGCTTTATTATCAGTTGCCAACTAAAACCGTCCCAATCCACCGAAAAAGCAACCACAAAAGTCGGCTAAATTGCCTCTAAAAATACCATAAATTCCTCTTCATTCAGTCAGTTGATGGGTTTATTTTTTTGAATTCCTCCCTCAAAAAATTCTCAAGGACACCAGAAAATCACTAAAAACTCTGCTGGAGTAATAATTGGAATCCCTTGATAAGTATTGAGAATTAAAAGAGCATTATCGCCTGTTATGATGTATTGTGCCATTCCAGATACAGCTAATTCTAGGAATTTATTATCATCTAAATCGGAACAAACTCTCGTTTCATGCGATATATCAACAAATAAGCTCCTATTTCTAAGAGACGACAAGAAATCTAACCTATCATCTTTTTCTAAATATTTGTCAAATTTCTTTTTACTTATTCTCGTTGCCAATTCTTGATAAGTTGCCTCGCTCTGGAGAATAGTAAATTGACTAACTGTTATATTGATTACTTTTTTGGGTGTTCCTAGGGGATTGAGTAAAGCACTAATAAAAACATTTGTATTTATAACAACTCGATTAGGATTCATCTACTAATAGTTCTGTTAGTTTATCTTCTGTCAAACCTTTAGCTTGAGCCTTTTTGCCGACTTTATCCATAATTGAGATAAGACTTTCTGAATTTTCCTCAATCGTCAGATTAACTTCTTGTTCAGGAGAAAGACCTAACTGAGCGATTAGTGCAGGAATCTCCGATACCTTAATATTTTTGAGAACTTGTTTCATGGCTTAACTAGGTGTATCTTCAAATTTCATTGTACCCTATTTAATCACATTTAACAGTGTTCCTCAAATCGTCCTCGACCTCTTCGCCACAACTTCAACCCTGAAGCGTAAACTAAAACCCTCTAAATCCACCGAAAAAGAAACCAAAAAAGTAGGGTAAATTGTCTCTAAAAATACCATAAATGCCCCCTTAATTCAGTTAGTTTAGAGTGGGAAACGTCGGAACAGCAGCCAGCCGTCGAGAAATGATGTCAAATCCCGTCATACTTTATCTTTATTTCTGACTGGCTGCCTAGAGAAATCAGAAAGTAAAAGTTGTGCGGATAGTGCCGATAACTAAGGTGGAATTGTTGTTATTTGAGTTAGGGGAAGTAATCACGATTACCCCCGGAGTAAGGGCAATATTATCGGTGAGTTTCCACTCATAAAATCCTTCGATATGAAAGGAAGTATCGGGATCATTAGTGGCACTACCATCATTTAATCTAATACTAGAACTAGATACCCAGGGCTGCATACCAACAATAATACCAGCCGTATTTCCTTCCTTAAATAAATCAGGAAAAGCCAAAGTTACCGCCCAATTCCAGATATCTAAATCCCCGCGTTCTAGTTGTCCATCTAAGGTGCTAAGGGTGATAGCTTTTGTATAGCCACCCCAACCACCGAGGACAAAACCATCGACAATTCGCCAAGTAAATTGTAAACCCAAACTATTATTAATTGTCGGGACAGCCTCCCCGAATAGTTCTTCGGTGAAAAATCGGAAATTCGAGCGCTGACTTCCCGTCCCCGTGTCTAATTGGTTATAACCATGAAGGTAGGATAAAGCAATACCAAAATTATCGTTTGGAACATAACCCAGCTGCCCTAGGGCAGTATAGGAACCGTTAAATAAACCCGCTCCTGGGTTAGGATCGTTAGCATCCCCAGCAAGATAACCGGCGCTGAATTGCAAAGCCCCATAATTACCCTGTAAACCGAGTCCAGTTTGTCCGGGGGCAAAATAAAGGGGATTGCGGGTACCAAAAGCGGAAAGCGCCCCACTAGCACCATCTCCATCCAAAAAGTTGAGGGTATTGGTAAAGTCATCTTTAGCACCTCCCGTCGCTTCTAACCAGAGTTGGATATTTTCCGTTAGGGGGAAACTGTAGTTTAAAACTTCTAGCAATAAATCATTGCCGTCCGGTTGGGTAAAGGCTAAGGTGCTTTCAAAAGTTCCCGTGGTATCGGCTAAATCGGCAATATTTCCCGTTGCTAGACGGGTATAGAGTAAATCTTTACCTGTGAAGCTAGTATTTAATTCTAAACGGGCCCGATAACCAAAAGCTGGCACTTGGGGAATCCCTTCACCACCGTTTTTTTCTCCTGTGGCTACCCCATATAATGCCATCACCACTTCCCCGGTTAATTTAGTAGTGGTGGAAAATTGATTATTTTCCAGAAAAGCGACTCGATTTTCTAAGTTATCAACCCTAGCACCCAATGCCGCTAATTCTGTCTCGAATTCCTTGACTAATCGCTTGATTTTGTCTAGATCTTCTTTTAATACCGCTACTCCTTCTTGAATCAATTTTTCTAGGGTATTTAAGCAGGCATTCAACCCGGCGGCAAATTCCCAACGAGTTAAAGCGCGTTCACCGCGAAAAGTGCGGTCAGGATAACCTACTATACAACCATACCTCTCCACTAGACTTCTTAAGGCCTCAAACGCCCAGGCGGTGGGAGAAACATCCCGCAATTGATTGACACTTGTTACCTGTGCCATGGGGTTACTAGAGAGGTTTTCGAGACTATTAGCCAGTACCGGACTAGAAAAACCCAGTAATATCGCTGCTGTTAGGAAATTTTGCTTGATTTTCATTGCTGTCTCTCACACCTATAAGAATGATTATTGTTCTCAGTATAATTAGGTTAGCAAACTTTTTCTAGTCTGGCACTGTTGCAAATATTTTTCAAATGTTACTCCAGATAAAATCTGAATTGCCTAGCATTTATTGATTAAAATAAATCTTAAATGATAATAAAAGCAATAAGTAAATAATTTTATTGTTCCTAAAAACAAGATAGAGACGCTGCTGACAGCATCTCTAAATGATTATTTTTGGTTCAATTGAGGATAAAAAAGAGGTAACTAGCGCAATTCAGCGTTAAACTCGTTAAAAGAGCGTCTTTTTAACTCTACCGATTCTGATCGAGGCAGAAGCTCAAAAACCTTTCTTAAGACATCATCCACATCTTCATATTTAACATTGCCCAAACCATCATAAACCACTTTACCCTGTTGGTCTAAAACCACCGTTTGGGGAACCCCACCGCGATAATAGTAACCCGGTTCATCGGGACGATAGGAAGACTTTAAGGGGATAGAATCGACAGTAACGGGGATAATACTGGCGGCGCGACCGTAAAACTCTTGAAAACGGGAGACAATCGCCGCAAATCGCTTACAATCACTACTATCATCCAGATAATAGACAATAATAGCCGGAATTTTCCGTTGAAAAGTTTCCGCTAAATTTAAACGCGGTGGTACGAGGGAACCATTACCCGCATAGACCACAAAAATATTACCATCGAGGCGATCGTCATCGATCCCCGCGTAGGCGCTAGAGGTTGGCCAAGGAGACAAACTCGTCAGAGCAACAATAAGAAAGACAAGACAGATCTGAAGACGCAGCCGATAACGAGATTTCATGATCAACAGGGTTAGAATATTAAGACAATTTTTAGTTTGACATACCCCACGCCGTAAACGGACGTGGATTCTTCTAGCATCACTGCTGAGAATTTCTGGCTCAACGAGTCCACTTGAATTAGATTCCTGGCGAAATCCCACCCAGAGGTGGTTCTCTCCCCAGACTTTCGCTCCCTTACAGAAGTCTGTTTTCGTATGCCCTACGATACAGTTCAAAACCTCTAAAATAATTGGTTTCTCTGGTACTTGACGCTTAGAGCTTTTACCTATAGGAGCATTCCCCTATAGAACCCCATAACTCTAGTTTTCAAGGTGCGTTCATCCTGCGATGACTGGGTTTTTTAAGCGGTTGCTTACCCGGCCCGCTATTCTTAATATCATACATCAGATAAAGTCGCCCTAAAAGGGCGAGGCTTTAAACCCAATTTTTCGGTAAAAAATCTTGTGACCTTCGAGCGCGATAATTCCCAAACCACTTCGCGAGTCATTGCCGCTAACTCGCGCTTTGCCAATACTTATTATGCCATTCTAGGACTACATCCGAGTGCCTCGGTGATCGAAGTGCGACGAGCCTATCGGGAACTGAGCAAACGATACCACCCCGATACTACCGAACTCAGCCCCGAAGTGGCAACGGTTAAATTCCAGCGTCTTAACGAAGCTTATGCCACCCTGAGTAATCCCGATCGCCGTTCCCTGTATGATTTACAGATAGGTTACTCGCGCTGGAATGTCATCCAAACTATCCCCGATAGCGATGAACCCATAGCTAATCGTAGCGCCTATCTCGATCCTACCGATCGCCCCCTATCTTCGGGAGAGATTTTTGCTTTGTTTATCTTGGCACTCACCCTGCTCGGCTGCTTGTTACTGGCGGTGATTATTGCTATGCTTCGAGGAGAGAATGCTGTCACTGTAGCCCAATTATTTTTGATTTAGATGCGATGAAGATTCCCACTGCTGATACTCCCCTCTATAATCATCCCTTACCGGCGATCGAAGCATGGCTAGTTAAGTTAGGTTGTCGGAAAAATACCGAGAATGTCCACTGTTGGACTGTGGAAAAACTGACATGGAAAGCGGAAATCTGCCTCGATATCGAAGAAATCACCGTTCGTTACTTTCGGGCAGCCAATGATGGCAGTGACATCAATCGCGCTTTTAAATACTCCCTTAGTCGTCAAGATATCGAATCGGCGGTTTTTTCCGGTCCCTAATCAATAGTCCAACTTTTGACTATTTCCAGTACACTTGTTCAGACTGAAATCAAAGCTCCCCCACAACTGGAACCGCTGCCGGCAGTGCAACCGTAGCAATAGGAAGCGGTTTGTACCTCTGCAATTACATCTAAACTATCCGCTTGTAATAAATCCGGCAGGGTTAATTTTTTGCCTTGACTGGTGCAAGCAGCCAGAGCCTCCATCTGATTAAAATCGCAGTCATAGATATTCCCCAAATAATCAATGGAAAGCTGATGACGACACATCAAACGCTCGATAGTATCCCCATTAAAATGACTTTCAAGGAATTGAAGATAGGGTTGATAGAGTTGCCGGTGTTCCAGATGGAAACGGGTTCTTCCGACGGGTAAGTTAGTGATAGTCAACAGATTGTTAAAAGAAATATTAAAATGTTCTTGCAAGAACTTTTTGTAATCCCGTGTTAGGGATACCTGATCCGGTGTGAGAGAAAAATTCTCTGACTTAGGAATCTGGGGATTATAGACTAAATCCACAATCAAATTCGGCTCTTGAGCGTAACCAAGACGGTTCAACCATTGTAAAGCATTGATCGATCGATCATAGACTCCCAGACCGCGCATTTTATCCACATTATCGGCAAGATAACAGGGTAAAGAAGCCACCACCCGCAGCTGATGACCAGCGCAATATTCAGGAATATCAGTAAATCCTTTCTCAAAATAAATAGTTAAATTCGAGCGCACAATTACCTCTTTTCCCGCTTTTCTAGAGGTTTCCACAATTGGTTTAAAACCGTAGAGCATTTCGGGAGCGCCGCCGGTCAGATCGACGGTTTTAATTTGGGGAAATCTTGCGATCAGTTCGATAATTTGTTCGCATACTTCTGGAGTCATTTCTTCGGTGCGAACTGGACTAGCTTCCACATGACAATGGCTACAAGCAAGGTTACATCTTTTCCCTAAATTAATTTGCAGAACCGAGATTTTTTGCTTAGTTAAAGGAGTTTTTAGTTTCTCAAAAAAAGGAATCATGGGAGAGTAATCACTAATCAGTAATTAGTAAACAGAATCACTAATAAATGATAACTGATAATGGATGAGTTTTTTGTCAATGGGCAACTACTAACTCAGATAAACTTGATTTTTCTCTTAGTTGCCAGGGGATAGCTCAGAAAGATTAGCTGATTTTTCTTGCCAATCTTGACCAATTTTAATTGTCACATCAGAAGCGAGATTCCCTGTACTTTCCACCAAAACTTCCCCGACACCAAGGCTATTATGCAGGGCAGCAGCGAGGGAATTATCCCCTTTTTGAGCAATAATTTTGGTAGTTTCTAGAATTGGCGATGAAGACTTAGAGACAAAAACATTTTCATAACCCAATGAGCGCAGATATCTGACTAGAGTTTGCACCGCTTCTGGATTATCGGTGCTATCTTCCACAGCGATGCGAGTCGGTTGCGTAGTTTCTTCAGTGTCAGCCATAAAAAAGCCGTGGTTGAAATGTTGAGCCACTAGCTCTTGAATTTTACTTTGATTGGGCAACCAATAACTGATCCCTTGCCGCCCATCACCATTAAAGTCTCCTGGTAGGAGTAGCATTTGCACATCAGCTCGCTCAGTTTTGGAGGCAAAACCGGCTAGGGCGAGTAACTCCTCTAAACTGAGATTAGTATCGATACTATTGCGGATAACCTCGATAATATCAGGAATTTTCAATAAAGTTGCTGGTTTTAGGGTTTGTTCCACTAAAGACCGCATTAATTGCTGTTGTCGTTGGATACGACCGATATCGCCTTTAGCATCGTAACGAAAACGGGCAAACTGGAGGAATTTCTCGCCGTTGAGGTGTTGTTCCCCTTTTTTCAGGTCAATGTAGAGGTGTTGACTAAAATCTTGGTACTTCATGTCTTTGGGAACATATACCGTCACCCCCCCCAAAGCATCAATTAATTTTTCCACACCCTGCACATTAATGCGAACATAGCGATCGATAGCGACTCCCTCTAAAAGATGACTAACCGTTTCCGCCGTTAAAGCAGGTCCACCGAGGGCGTTAGCTTCATTGATTTTTTTCTCCCCGTAACCCTCGATATCGGTGCGGGTATCCCGGGGGATGGAAAGCATGGTTAACTTCTGTCTTTGGGGGTCAAAACGCAGTAACAGCATGGTATCGGTTAAACCCTCCAAGGAATTAACCGGGGCATGATAACCCAAATCTGGGGTTTGTGCCTCCTTGACATCGGATGTCAACACTTTCGCGCCGACTACCAGAATATTAACGGGGCGGTTGAGGGCGGGAAGTTGCAGATTTTCATAGGATATGGCCTGCTGATTGTTAAAAGCGGCGGCTTCTTGAGGACTAAGAGCAGCTTGTCGCAAAGGTGTGGAGGAGAGAGACACAGCCAACATAGCACCGGCCGTAGCGGAAACTAGGGCGCAGCCAGTTAAGCCTAGGGCTGTCAGGAACCATTTACTGGACAATCGCCGCTTTTTAACAGTTTTAGCTGCTAATTTCCCTGATTTTCTACTTTTAGCCCTTGATTTTGTCTTGTTAACCACAAATTGCCTCACACAATCACTAAATATCTCCCTAAAACCATATTTTAAAGGGATGAACTATTTTTTTTCTCAGATACCCGGAAAAGATTATTAAACTGATTGGGTTTTCTAGAGAGTTAGCAGATAATATAGCAGAATTTTTCCTTATCGTTGTTCTGCATGGCAATTTTGTCGAAATATCTAGGGTTTGCTGGTGGGGAAGTGGGGTGTGGGGAAGTGGGGTGTGGGATGTGGGGTGTGGGGTGTAGGGTGTGGGGTGTAGGGTGTGGGGTGTGGGGAAATGGGGAGAATAAATAAAAATAATCTCCTGTCTCCTGATTACTGTCTCCTGATTACTGTCTCCTGAATCCTGACTCCTGATTACTGTCTCCTGACTCCTGAATCCTGACTCCTGACTCCTGTCTCCTGATTACTGACTCCTGATTACTGTCTCCTGAATCCTGACTCCTGATTACTGTCTCCTGACTCCTGAATCCTATCTCCTCAATGGCTGATTTTTTTGTGCAGAAATAACTTTTGTGGTCGATTAAATAACCAATTGCTCAACCAACCGTCGGTTTTTTGCAGACGATAACCGCTACTTAAGTAGAGTGACTGGGCTGCTAGATTATTATCGAGAACATGGAGGGAAAGTTCCTCAAAACCCCATTCTCTAGCGATCTGTTCACACTTGAGCAGCAATCTCCGGGCCAGACCGGCACGCCGGTGATCGGGACTAACGGCTAAATTAGAGATATAAGGAATGGGAACAGCTAAAAAAGCACTGGATTTTAAGGCAATTTCCGCCGTAGCGACAATAATTTCCTCAGGACCCGTGGCAGTGACGCTGGTTTGACTGACTACCAGACAGTGGTAGTAAGGGGTATCGGCGCGCAATCGTCCCCGTAAGTCCTCGTAAATGCCTAATTTAAAGACGGGACGCAGAAAAGACCAATAATTGGCCGTGGGGAAAAAACTATCGGTGAGAATCTCCGCCAAACTTTTGAGATCTTGGCCTTGGGCCAAACGCACCTCGACGGTAATGGCGGCAGTGTCACCGATCGCTTCCGAGTCGGAGGGATGAGACAATAGGTATGAGATAAAACAGGAGTCCACTTTAATCACAGGAGTCGGGAGGGAAGATGGGGATGGCGGTCCTTATCTAGGAAGGGTAAATAGGGGTGGGATTTAGTTGGGGGAATCAAGCATCTATCTTAGGGAGAAGACCGCTATTTTTCAAGACTACTGAATCAAAATCTCATCTATTCTACTGCCTATAGCCTCGGCTGGGGGAAAGACCGCTATTTTTCGGGAATTTTTTTTGATCGCCGGGCCATGGTTAAGATGGAATGATGCCGGTCAGAACTAATTTCTTTCTTTTTGGGTCAATTAACTATATTCTTTAATCTAATCTATCCTCCTACCCCCTCTATGATCAAAGAAATTTCCGCTTATTTGCAAGTGTTCCGCAGTCAAAAAATGGCGGCTTTGTTATTCTTAGGTTTTGCTTCTGGATTACCCTTATTGCTCACCAGTCGCACCCTGCAAGCTTGGATGACCACCGAAGGAGTTGATCTGAAATCGATCGGTTTATTTAGTTTAGTCGCTCTCCCCTACTCTCTTAAATTTCTTTGGTCTCCCTTACTCGATCGCTATCTTCCCCCGCTGCTTGGTCGTCGTCGCGGTTGGATTTTAATCGCTCAAATTTGTCTAACTTTAGCGATTGGTTTCATGGCTTTTCAACAACCAAAACAATCTTTGGAATTATTGGCAATTAATGCTTTACTGATTGCTTTTTTTAGTGCCACTCAAGATATTGCCTACGATGCCTATCGCACAGATATTTTAGAAAAATGGGAGATGGGTGCTGGGGTGGCGATCGGGGTTTTAGGTTATCGTTTGGCTTTAATTTTAACTGGTTCGATCGCTTTAATTTTAGCCGATCACTTTCCCTGGCCCCTTGTCTATCTTTTCCTAGCTGGATTGATGGCTTTAACGATTATTTGGTCTTTTTTCGCCCCAGCTACTCCCCCTAGAGATGATACTCCCCAAACTCTTTTAGAGGCGGTTTGGTTGCCTTTCCAAGAGTTTTTTCAACGCTATCAATTAGGTCAAGGAATCGGCATTCTCGCCTTTATTGTTCTCTATCGTTTAGGGGATGCTTTAGTTAATAATATGGTGACTCCTTTTCTTTTAAAAACTGGTTTCAGTCAAACCGCTATCGGGGCGATCCAAGGCGGTATGGGCATGATAGCAACTATGGTGGGAGTTTTATTAGGTGGTTCCCTGTTAAGTCGTTGGGGAATTAATCGATCGCTCTGGATTTTTGGCGGCTTGCAAGCTATTAGTAATTTAGCCTATTTTATTTTAGCAAATTTAGGGCAAAATTATCCTTTTATGGTCTTAGCTATTAATATTGAAAACTTCTGCAGCGGTCTAGGTACTGCCGCTTTTGTGGCTTTTTTAATGAGTCTTTGTAATGCTCGTTTTACTGCTACTCAGTACGCCCTCTTATCGAGTTTAATGGCTTTTAGTCGCGATATTTTAGTCGCTCCCGCCGGAGTTCTAGCAGCGGCGATCGGTTGGCAGTGGTTCTTTTTAATCACAGTAATTGCCGCTTTACCCGGGTTAGCTTTATTGCCTTTATTTGCTCCATGGCAAGAGCCGAATTAGGCTAATTTACTTAGCTAGAAACCGATGATTTATTCCTCCGATTTCACTCGCATAACTACTAAAGTCATATCGTCACTACTGTCATTTCCTAACCCAGTAAAAGCGTCCACTTTTCCAAATAAATATTTTAGAATCTGTTCAGGATCGTTGTACTGTTGACAGGCTTCTTTAACTGCCGATAGCCAATTTTTCTGATCAAATCTTTCCCCTTTCGAGTTGACTGCATCGGTAAAGCCATCGGTATAATAGATCAGCGTATCTCCCGCTTCTAATTGCACTTGGGCATCATCATAGATAGAATCGGCCTCTAAACCAACTAATGTCCCTTCCGTGTCAAGAGACTCTAACTCTGCCGTTTTAGCCCGCCACCAGAGGGTGGGATAATGGGCAGCATTACTGTAGCCAAGACGCTGCGTCAGGGGATCATACTCGGAATAAAATAATGTCACGAAACGATGAGAATTATCGAGATCGGCATACATAACCCGATTGAGATGACGCAAAATCTGGGCCGGGGAGTGACGATTTAACACTTCCGCTCGCAACATTCCCCGGGTCATGGTCATCAATAATCCTGCTGGGACACCTTTTCCCATGACATCACCGATGACTATACTCCAAGGAGCGGTACTAGCTTCCCTTTCCGCCTCCGTTGCTGGTTTAAATTGATCGTAGTTGCAGGGGATAAAATCATAATAGTCGCCACCAACGCGATTAGCCGTTTTGCAGTGGGCTGCCAATTCTACCCCCTGAATTTTCGGACATTGCCGGGGTAAAAGACGATTTTGGATTTCGGAAGCGATTTCTAACTCTCGATCCTGACGTTCCTTGGCCCGTAATTCGATCGTTAATTCATTATTAGCTATAGCTACCGCCGTTTGATCGGCCACTAGCTGCAACAGTTTACGACGGGTGGGTGTCCAACCATAATCGGGATCGCGACTGAAAACGTATAAACGTCCCCGCTCACTATTTTTTACCAAAACTGGTGTACTATAAATCTGCGTACCCTGTCCGAGAGTTTGCCGGATTTGATGGTCGAGACTATCGAGAAGCGATCGACTATTTTTATTCTCAAGTGGCGTTTCTTGGTTTAATTGTCGGATAATTGCCTCTAATTGTCGGCGTAGTTCCCCATTAATTTGATTATCTTGGCAATACAGTTGATCAAGCGCCACTTGACCGTTATTTTTACTCAAAATCAACGCCCCTCCCTCCGCGTCTGCCACTCGTGCGGCCATCAAGGGGGTAAGATCGAGGAATTGGTTTAAATTATTGAAACTCCGCAGGGCAAAACCGAGGGAACTTAAGAGATTTTGAACTTTGTTTTGTTCACGATATAAACTGGCGACCAACTCTTTTAAGGCTAAAATTGGCTTAATATCGGCACTTTGATCGCCCATATTGACGGTGGCAGTGGTGAGAGTGTCCCTCGGTTCCGGCTCAGAAAGCATAAAATGATTTTTGTGGCGGTGACATGATTATAGCTAGATGGTCATTGGGTTATGACCTGTTTAAGTTTAACAGTATAGTCGATCTTTTCCTGACTGCCACAATTTAACCCTGATGTTTTACTATTTCTGTTTTTTCACACCTAAGACTGAGGCTGATAGCTTGACCTTATAATAATTAGAAGTATTTAACTTGATCCATTGACTTTATGACCTTGCCTCTCGATGTTCCCACGGCGATTAATCAACGTCGTTCTATTAAAAATTTTACCACCGATCCGATCGCCCCAGAACTGCTGAAAACCCTAGTAGAATTAACCGTTGCCGCACCTAGTAGTTTCAACATCCAAGATTGGCGAATTATTTTAGTACAAGATGAGGCACAAAAGGCCGCTTTAGCCGAGGCCGCTTGGGGACAAAAGCAAATTATCCAAGCACCAGTTACTTTTGTTTTCGCTGCCGATGCTGCCGCAGGAGAAGGAGAGCTAACTCCTATCTATGAACAGGCTCTCAGTACAGGTGCCTGGAGCGAAGGCACGGTAAAATATTTTAAACAGGCAATCCCGGGATTTCAAAAGGATTTGGGCGAAAAAACCCGGGAATACGCGATTAAAGATGCCATGATCGCCGCTACTCATCTGGTTTTAGCTGCCGAAAGTCTCGGTTTATCTAGTTGTTTTCTCAACGGTTGGATCGAGGACAAGGTAAAAGCGGTGATCGGTGCTGCCGATCATCCCGATCTGGCGATCGCTGTTGTCGTTCCCATCGGTTACGCGGCGGAACCTCGGCTTAATCCGGGGCGTTTACCTTTAGATTACAATGTTTTTGTGGATCGCTTGGGTAATCCCTATCAAATCTAAACTCTATTAACTGGATTTAATCTCGTTTTGATCGCTGTTTTGGCCGCTGGTTGAGGAGTTGCTATCGGTTTCGGTTGGCAGGGGTTGGCGTTGCTGATTTGAGATAGGAAGCTTCTGGCAAACTAACTTTTAGATAGGATGGCACGGTTGGCATTCATAGCTTGATTCAGCAACGCCGATTTTTCTAATATTGTATTGTGGCAAAATTAACAATTTGATGTGCATCAAGCTGCGCTAATACAGCCCACATCAATGTTAATTTTTTGAAAAGATATAAGGTTAATTATGACATCCCAGATTATCATGTCTAGGATTGACCATCTTTTAGCCTTATCGAGAGATTTCTATGCTGAAAAAATACTCATGGTGGCGGCCACTGACGATTTTATTTGTAATCAGCTGCGGAGTGATCTTAATTTTGGGGAAAACTTTCGCCCAATCCCCAGCGATTAGCCATCCTCTCGACCCCCTCACAGAAAATGAGATTAAAATGGCGGTAACTGTGGTGAAAAAAGACAAATCCCTGACAGAGTTCGCCAGATTTCCTAATATTTCTTTACAAGAACCCGATAAGCAAACTGTTTTAAACTTTAAAAAAGGAGATGCTATTTCTCGTCAGGCTTTTTTAGTAATTCTGGAACCCAGACTGAATAAAACCTATGAGGCTATTGTCGATACCAAAGCGAGTAAAATTCTCTCATGGCAAGAAGTATCGACGGGGCAACCGCCATTGTTAGATGAAGAATACGAAATTCTCGATCAATTAGCCAAAGCCGATCTTCGTTGGCAAGAAGCTATGAAAAAACGCGGGATTGCTGACTTTGAAAACGTCATCATTGACGGTTGGGCAACTGGGATGATGAGCGAGAAAGAACAAGCATCGGGAAAGCGATTAATTCGCGGAATTACTTACTATAAAGGCAAGGATCGCAGTAATTATTATGGCGCACCAATTGAAGGTTTGTCGGTGACGGTAGATTTAAATAATCGCCAAGTATTTGAAGTGCGAGATACTGGGATTGTACCTTTCTCAAAAGCTAATTTTGATTATGATGAAAAAACCCTTTCACCCCTTCAAAAAGCTCTAAAACCTTTAAGAATTCAACAACTGCAGGGGACAACTTTTCAAATTAGGGGTAACGAAGTTAGCTGGCAAAATTGGAAATTTCGTTATCTCATGCACCCAAGAGAGGGATTAGTTCTTTATCTAGTTACCTACAATGATAAGGGTAAAGATAGAATAATTTTGTATCGTGCAGGACTCTCAGAAATGCTAGTTCCCTACTCCGATACCTCGCGAGAATGGGCGGTTCGTAGTGCTTTTGATGTGGGAGAATATCGTTTTGGTTGGCTATCTACTCCCTTGGATAAAGGTAATGATGTTCCCGAAAATACTGTCTTGTTAAATGCCTTGTTTGCTGATGATAATGGGGAACCTTATCTCGGGGAAAATCTCATCGGTATTTACGAAAAAGATGCGGGAATTCTCTGGCGACATTATGATTTTAACACAGAAACTTTTGAAGGTCGTCGCGCCCGTCAATTAGTGGTTAATACCGTGGCTGCTATCGGTAATTATGACTATGGAATTAACTGGATTTTTCACGAAGATGGTACTTTAGAACAGCGCAGCGATTTAACGGGAATTATGTTAGCTAAAGCGACTCCTGATCTCACTAATGCTCATAATCATGGCGATCAATTTGGAACATTAGTAGCGGCAAATGTGGAAGCGATTAATCATCAGCACTTCTTAAATTTTCGTCTTGATTTCGATGTGGATGGGGTTAAAAATTCTGTTACTGAAATGAAGGTTTCTACTCTATCACCAGAAAAGAATCCCTTTGGTAATGCCTTCACTATGTCCCAAAGACAGCTTCAGAAAGAATCGGAGGCAATTCGTGATGTGAATTTAGCTGAAAGTCGCGCTTGGATGGTAATGAATAAGAATCAGAAAAACTCCCTAGGAATGCCGACAAGTTATATGTTAATGCCATCGGCAAATTCAATTTATTATCCCAATTTCCAAGCGGATTCTCGTCAACGGGGTGAATTTGCTACCCATCATTTTTGGGCAACTCGTTACAAAGCGAACGAGCTTTATGCAGCGGGAGATTATCCCAATCAAGGCAAAAAAGGCCGAGGTTTACCGCAATATACTGCTGATAATGAATCTCTCGACAATGAGGATTTAGTCGTCTGGTACACCTACGGTGTTACCCATATTCCTCGTCCCGAAGAATGGCCGATTATGACCGTACATCCGGCTGGTTTTAAGATTATGTCTTGGGGTTTCTTTGACCAAAATCCTGTTTTGAATGTACCGAAAAATAACCTAGAGGATTCTTTAAATTAATTATCGAAAAAACTGGGTCTAAAACCTTGTCTTTTAAGTCGAAAAGTTTTTGGAGCGGGGTATAAATCCCCGTTACAAAAACGGAATCCTGCCTTGGTTAATTGTATAACAAGTCCCTAAGAACCTTATTCATACCAAAACTCGGAACTTCCCGCACATTTTTCGTCTCTAAATAACCATTGTTGAAACACTTGTTCTCTACCGTCATAAGGTGCAACAATCTGATAAACTTTTAGAGATTTTTTAGCAATTCTCTGGCTGCCCTTGTCGGTTAATTCATAACCTAACAAGTTTAAAAAATTACGAATAATCGTCAGAGGACGGGAAGTATTAGCGAGGTTAATCTTGGTGATAGTTTTAATCTCGTTACGGTTTTTAATGGCAATTCCCGCCATTTTTTGTAAATCGGCATCATGATTATTTAATTCTCTTTCAGGATTAGCTAATAATACGGGAATTCCCAACAATTCTAACGTCCCGATAATCACTCCTAATTGACTACTATTAAAATCGGGAATAAATAAACTTCCGTGACCTGATTCTATCAGTTTACGCGCAATTAAAGCATCTCGATCACACAAAAATTGTCGCCCAATTGTCAAAAAGTAATGTAAGCGTAGTTCTTGATACCATCCTTGATCATCTTTAATTACTAATTGTGGTGTGACGGGGATTCCATAGCGTTTGTATAGGTCATATTTCCTGATAATTCTCCTTTCTTTTACTGACTTAACTAACTGTTTTTTTAGCAGACGACACTCTGATTCCGTTATCTCGGCTGCGCTGGCAATCGCATCACATTCAGAACGATAATTATGTTCCATAATTTCTTCAATTGCTTCCGTTAACTGATTAGTTATGTCTAGTTCTTCTTCCTGATTTCGTTCTTTAATTCTATGACCTTCTGCTTGTAAAATCCCTAGAATTGACTGACGATAATTAAGCATATAAGCATTGACTCTTACGGCCATTTTTGCCCAACAGAGGAGAGATTCCGCTTGAAAAGTTGTATCTAAATCCTCCAGAGATTCTAAATCTGATTGGTGTAGTAAGCGAATATTAACCTCGGTTAATCGGTGTCCAGAGGTGAGAAGTTTGGGGATAGAAGTGGATCCATTGCCCACCTGATTAAATCCGTACACTGCTGACCAAATATAACGAGGAATATTCTCTCTAATTCTTCCTAAAAATTGAGCGATAGAAGTGGGATTCTGAATTCCCTGTGCTAAACACCAAACCGAGGAAAAGTGTTGCTGAATATCAATACTAATTCCCGTTTCGATCGCGGGACTAGCTAGAACTATATCATAGTTAAGTAACAACTGATTTAAATTGCCAATCGCTTGATAGGCAGCGTGACTAGAATCTTGCAATGACTCTGAGTCTATCCGCAGAACTTTCTTATGAGGAAATTGCTTTTTTAGATAAGATTCTAGGGTAATTGTTCCCCATTTGCTGGTTAATTTTTGTGCTGATAGACAAACAAAGGGTTTTCCTCCGTCTTTAATATGTTTGACCAAATCATTAACTAGCCGTTGGGGAGTATTATCGGAGTAGTTATAAACTCGCCAAGCTTCTTGATAACTAGGTTTCCACTCGTTACTAATCAAGAAAGTTTCTAGTTTAATTGCAGCTAAAGAAGTTAAATAATCTAGGGAAATATCACTTAAATCAGCATCAGCGACTAGGACTTTACCCCCACTGCTGACCACAGTTTGCAGCAAGGACTTTAGGGATTTTAAAATTGCCACACGATTAGTTTTACAAGTATCCCCATTTAACCCATGCCATAGAACCTGTTCGATCTCATCGATAATAATGATAGCTCCTTGGCAATCTTCTGCTTTAAATTTAGCTTGTGATTGGGGATGGAGAGAGTCAATACATAAACCATAACCGTAAATTTGTGCCGCAGGATTATCTCTAATTTTGCTGATATAGTTTAAACCAAAGCGTTGACACAACTCCTCTACCAGTTTCACCCGATGACCAATAACTAAAACTTTTTGTTGATTGGCAATAGCTTGTTTAACTATCTTGGCTAAAAACTCAGTTTTTCCCGTACCTTTAGCCGATTTAATCGCTATTAACTGCGCTGATGTAGGAACAGAAATATCTGGCAAGTAACGGCTATTTAACTCTAGATGAGGTGGGAGAGTTAAACTATTTAAACTTGCTGCCTTCCAAATCTCCCAAGAGGTAGCTTTTTGATAGACTTGTTTAAAGTAATCTTCTCCTCGATTGATTAGTAAATCATCCACTCCTTTACCGTCAGCAGCATCCCAAGTAACCACCTTTACCTCACAGTTAGCCTGGGTGAATAGATAACCCATTCTCTGTAAAGCTAAATTAACCGCTTGCTGGGTTTTCGGTTTAGTTTCTTGGTCGAAAACTAGATAAATCTTTCGTCCGGAATTAGCTAATTTTTCTAGCTGCGGAATTAGATGAGATTTACCGATTCTCCTACCTAGTTCGTCCTTGGGAGTACGATAACCATTGTGAATCCCGGGTAAAGCAATTGTCACATAACCTGCTGTTAGTAATGCCCCCGCTTTTTTCGCTCCTTCCGTAAGACAAATAGGTATCTCTGGATGTTTGATTACCCAGGACCAAAAACCGAGATCCTCTTGCTTATTATCCACTTCTTCAGTTAAAATATTAATACTGATATGGTGGGCTACTTTTTGCCAAATTTTCAGGGGAACCCGCAAAGCAAAGACTCCCGTGGGGGTTTGGGGAGGATGTTCGTACTTAATCGGTTTAGCATTATCGAAGCTTAAACGGGGAAAATCGGGCTTAAAACAGCCCCAAGAGTCATAATTGCCCGTTAGTAAGTCAATTCCTGAACACCACCAACCGCCTTGACTGGTATGTTCATAACGCTTGAGAATACTATCCCTAACTCTGCCATCATTGCGTCGCGGTAATTCTTGGGAGTAGAGTAGGTATTCACTGGGAGATAGCCCCGCTAAACTGGTGACATTGAGAGCGATTAACTCCGCATCCACCCCGCTACCACGCCATTCTTCTAAATATTTCATCCTTGTCCTCTACTGGCTAGACGCTATATATAGCGTTTTGTCCTATTATTCTAGCGGTAAGCCACTAAATAGCGAAAAGAGAAATTTTACTCTCTCAGAGGTTCTCAGAGGAAATTTGACTTTTAATCCACTCTTGTCTTAAATTATCGAAAAGTTAAGAACAAATAAAATCTCACCATAACCTCCTCAGCAGTCAGTCTGTTTTGCTATCAAAGAAAAAGCTTTTTGTCAAGCATACAAAAGAACCACTTTGAGAGAGAATCGAGAATTTTTTCCAGAAAATGTCATCCAAAACACGGTTTTTAGGGAACAAAATAATCCTGGTTATACCACATATAGAGTGATAAAATTATTTAACACGCTAGATGTTGTGTTTTCCCAGAAAATCTGATAGAATGCTCTAGTACAAATAGATTAATTTGTCAAGTTTTTTAACGCCGCAATTTCCCAATTATGCAATCGAAGCCCTTGACTACTGCCGTCTCCATTCACAAAAATAACGAAGTAATACCCTTTCGTTCTACCCCTTTAGCTAATATGGGCAGCCATGGAATTAGAGTGATTCGGCGCGATGGTTCCACCACCAGCTTAAATATCGGCAAAATTCGCGACGTGGTAGAGTGGGCTTGTGAAGGTAAAAAAGTCAATTCTATTGCCTTAGAAGCGGGTTTAACCACACGCCTGCGGGATGGGATTACCACTAGGGAAATACAGGATAATTTAATCAATTGCGCCCTAGAAATGTGTAGTCCCGAGGAACCGGATTGGCGCTATGTGGCGGGAAGATTGCATATTTGGAGTCTTTGGAAAGATACCTTAGTCGCCCGGGGTTATCAGTACGGAAATTACGAGAAAACCGTCAAAACTCAAGTTAAAAATCGCCTGTACGACGAAAGAATTCTCATCTATTCCGAGGCAGAATTAAAAGAAGCCGGTTCTTGGATTAATCCCGATTGGGATATCGATTATGATTACGCTGGGGCATTGTTAATCACTAGCCGTTATTTACTCAAAAATGAGTTACCCCAAGAGGCATTATTAACCTGTTCCTTACTGCTTGCCACTGTGGAAGAGCCGGCTAATAGACTCCCCTGGGCTAAGAAATTTTATCAAGCAATTGCTCAAAGAAAAATCTCTCTTGCTACCCCAATTTTAGCCAATTTACGCACACCCAAAGGTTCCCTAACCAGTTGTTTTATACTTTCCATTGATGACAGTTTAGAAAGCATTTTCAGCGAGATTACTAATGCTGCCCGCATCTCCAAAAATGGTGGCGGTGTCGGGGTGAATGTGAGTAGAATTCGCTCCACTGGTAGCTGGGTAATGGGGAAAGCTAATGCTTCTGGGGGGATTATTCCTTGGATTAAATTACTCAACGATACAGCTATTGCAGTAAATCAGGGGGGAAGACGCGCCGGGGCAGTAACTATCGGTGTTGACATCTGGCATTTAGATGTGCCAGAATTTCTGGAAATGCAAACAGAAAACGGTGATCAAAGACGCAAAGCTTATGATGTTTTTCCCCAATTAGTTATCACCGATGAATTTATGCGTCGGGTGATAACTAAAGCCGAGTGGACATTAGTAGATCCCTACGAAGTTCGCACAAAATTAGGTATAGAATTAGCGGAACTATGGGGGGAAGAATTCGAAGAGGCTTATCGTTTAGTAGAGGCTAATTTAGATAAAGAGGTTCTCCTCTATAAAAAAATCAATGCCCGGGACTTATTTAAAAGTATCATGCGTTCCCAAGTAGAAACAGGAATGCCCTACATTGCCTTCAAAGATACCATCAATCGCGCTAATCCTAATAAACACGATGGCTATATCCCCGGTGTAAATTTATGCACGGAGAGTTTCTCGAATGTCACCCCGGATAAAACTGCCCATTGCTGTAATTTAGTTAGCCTTAATTTAGCCAACATCGACAAGGAAGAAATCGAGTCTAATTGTCAAATCGCTGTCAGAATTCTCGACAATACTATCGATATCACTAACCCTCCCTTTGATAATGCTAAAAACCACAACGATAAATATCGCACTATTGGGGTAGGGGCGATGGGATTGGCTGACTGGTTAGCTAAACGGAAATTATCCTACAATAACCTGTCAGAAATTAGTAATTTATTTGAAGAAATTGGCTATTGGTGTACCTATTCCTCGATGGAATTAGCCAAAGAACGCGGCGCTTATCAAGCTTTCTTGGGTAGCGAATGGAGTCAAGGTAAATTAATCGGTGCCAAACCAGTGGAATGGTTTTTAAATAACGCAGTGCAACCGCAAAGATGGCAACAATTAGCCGAAGATATTCAACGATTTGGCATCCGTAATTCCCATATTACCGCCATTGCTCCTAATACTTCCTCCAGTTTGGTACAGGGATGTACCGCTAGTGTTTTGCCGGTTTATAGTCGCTTTTTCTACGATAAATGGGCAAAGGGAACCGTTCCCATCGCACCACCTTTTATTGAAGAAGCTTTCTGGTTTTATCCAGAGAATAAAAATCTCGAACAGCAGCAGGTGGTAAAAGCGATCGCTACTATGCAAGAATGGATCGATACGGGGATTTCTATGGAGTTATTATTCAACCTCAATGAAGGGGTTTACTTTCCCGCAGAACCTAACCGTTGTCTCACTGCTAAAGATATCTTTGATACTCTAATCATGGCGTGGGAATTGGGGTGTAAAGCGATTTATTATGTCCGCACCGTACAAAAGGACAATTTTCGAGAGTCTGATGATAGTTGTTCTAGTTGCGCTAATTAAAGTTAACTTGGGTGGGCAATGCCCACCTTAATTTTTTTATATAATTTAAAGTGAGTTTTATTGATCACCTAATCACAGCTATGGATAAGACTTTATACGAACAGGATTACTATCTCTGGTTAGAGAAAACCATATCTTTACTAGAAAATCGTCAGTTTTCTGAGTTGGATTTAGAAAATTTAATTGAAGAAATAAAAGATATGTCCAGAAGAGAACGTCAGAAGTTAGAGAGTTTACTAACTAAACTCTTGGAACATTTACTTAAATTAACTTATTGGCAATCTAAGCGCGATTACAATAAAAACAAGTGGCGACGGGAGATTTTAAATTTTCGCATTCAAATAAAAAGAATTATTAGCAACAAAAAGGATGGAAACTATAATACAAACTTAGTATCTTATCTCACCGAGATTCTCGATCAATGTTACGAGGATGCTTGCCATCTATTTGTCGAAGGTTCTGGCATCGATAAAAGACTTTTAAGTGCTACACCTATTGGATCAATCAACCAAATTTTAGATGAAAATTGGTTTCCTGAGTTTCTCGGAGAGGATTAAGCAATGAAGAGTGATTTATACGAACAGGATTACTATCTCTGGATAGAGAAAACCATATCTTTACTAGAAAATCGCCAGTTTTCTGATTTGGATTTAGATAATCTCATCGAGGAGATTAGCGACATGGGCAAAAGTCAACGACAAAGCTTAAAGAGTTATTTAACTCGCTTATTAGAACATTTGCTGAAACTAGCTTACTGGCAATCAGAATTAGAATATAATCAAAGAGGATGGAAAAATGAAATTAGGAATTTTCGCCTAGGAATTCAACAAATTATTGAAGACAGTCCCAGTTTAAAGTCCTATCTATCGGAAATTTTCTTGCCCTGTTATCAAAATGCTCGTAAATTATTTTTGGATCTATCGGGAATGGCTGAAAATTTGGTCAGTTTAGCTCCAATTTGCACTATAGAACAGGCGTTAAATGAGGATTGGTTTCCTGAAATATCAAAATAATGGGGGATAATTATGGAAAAGAACTTATACGAACAGGATTACTATCTCTGGTTAGATAAAACCATTAATTTACTGGAAAATAATCAGTTTTCTGATTTGGATTTAGAGAATTTAATTGAAGAAATTAGCAGCATTGGTAAAAGTGAGAAACGAAGTTTAGAAAGTTATTTAACTCGCTTATTAGAACATTTGCTAAAACTGGTTTACTGGCAGTCGTAATTAGAATATAATCAAAGAGGATGGAAAAATGAAATTAGGAATTTTCGTCGTGCCATAAAAAAAATTATTGCCGATAGTCCTAGTTTACAGCCTTATCTGATTGAAATTTTTAACAACTCTTTTCAAGAAGCTCGTATTTCTTTTATCGAATTATCGGGAATGGCTGAAAATTTGGTCAGTTTAGCTCCAATTTGTACTATAGAACAGGCGTTAAATGAGGATTGGTTTCCTGAAATATCAAAATAATGGGAATAATTATGGAAACGAACTTATACGAACATGATTACTATCTCTGGATAAAGAAAACCATATCTTTACTAGAAAATCACCAGTTTTCTGAGGAGGTTCAAAGACTGATCGGGTTCCAATTATTTTTATTAATAAATACTTTACACACTTCCTACCAGGTAAGCAAGAGGGCTACGCCACTACTACCAAATCATTACCCTGGAAGCTTTTCAGTGAGCAGAAAATCTCCAGACGGCCAATGTTTGCACAAACGAACCTCCTTGAGGTGTGGCAAGAGGCAGTAGAAGCTGATAGGCAAATCGCCATTCCGGGCGATTACCGAACTCAACAAGAAAATTACAGATTTTTTCAAGCTAGGATCAAAGATTTTGTATCGAAAAATACAAAACTGGACAAAGTGACTGTTTAGGATGGGTTTTTTGAGAAGCTTAAGAACCGATCCATACGTCAAAGGAGTTTTCCATGCCCGAAACGCCACAAGAAGTCTTGAAAATGATTCAGGACAACAATATTAAGATTATTGACCTAAAATTTATTGATATGCCCGGTATCTGGCAACACTGCTCGTTCTACTACGACCAAATCGATGAAAGCTCTTTCAGCGATGGTGTTGCCTTCGATGGTTCCAGTATTCGCGGTTGGAAAGCAATTAACGAATCCGATATGGCCATGGTTCCCGATCCTACCACCGCTTGGATCGATCCCTTCTACAAGGAACCCACCCTAAGCATGATCTGTAGCATCAAAGAACCAAGAACCGGTGAATGGTATAGCCGTGATCCTCGCTCTATTGCTCAGAAAGCGATCGATTATCTGAGCAGTACCGGTTTAGGTGATACTGTATTTTTTGGACCAGAAGCAGAATTTTTCCTCTTTGATAGCGCTCGTTTCGACCAAACCGCCAACTCCGGCTATTACTACATGGATAGTGTCGAAGGTCGTTGGAATAGCGGTAAAGACGAAAAAGACGGAAATCTTGCCTATAAACCCGCCTACAAACAGGGTTATTTCCCCGTTAGTCCCACCGATACCTCTCAAGATATCCGCACGGAAATGCTCTTAACCATGGCCGACTGCGGAGTTCCCATCGAAAAACATCACCATGAAGTCGCTACTGGTGGTCAAAACGAGTTAGGGATTAAATTCTCTACCCTAGTACGGGCCGCCGACTACTTGATGACCTACAAATACTGCATTAAGAACGTGGCTAAGAAATACGGTAAAACCGTCACCTTTATGCCTAAACCCATCTTTGGCGATAATGGTTCCGGGATGCACGTTCACCAGTCTATCTGGAAAGATGGTCAACCCCTGTTCGCTGGGGATAAATACGCCGGACTCAGCCAAATGGCACTGTACTATATCGGTGGTTTGCTTAGACACGCTCCCGCACTCTTAGCTTTAACTAACCCCACCACCAACTCCTACAAGCGTCTCGTCCCCGGTTTTGAGGCCCCGGTAAACCTGGCCTACTCCCAAGGTAATCGCTCCGCTTCGATTCGGATTCCTTTATCGGGAAGCAACCCGAAAGCTAAACGTTTAGAATTCCGTTGTCCTGATGCGACTTCTAATCCCTACCTCGCTTTTGCAGCTATGCTCTGTGCTGGTATCGATGGGATTAAAAATCAAATTGAACCGGGAGAACCTCTCGATGTGGATATCTATGAACTCAGTCCCGAAGAATTGTCAAAAATACCCTCTACCCCCGGTTCTCTAGAAGCAGCACTAGAAAGTCTCGAAAAAGATCACGCTTTTTTGACCGATTCTGGTGTTTTTACCGAAGACTTTATCAAAAACTGGATCACCTACAAACTCGATAACGAAGTTAACCCGATGCGCTTACGTCCCCACCCCTACGAGTTCTCTCTCTACTACGATGTCTAAGGTTTGATTGATAATTAATCCTAGGGTAGGCTTTTGCCTGCCCCTTTTTTTCGGAATCAGCAAGGGAGTGGGGAAGTGGGAAGTTTTTTGCCGTGAACAGTAAACAGTAAACAGTAATCAGTGAACTGAAAACTCGGATCTTCTCGACTTTGTGTGATAATTTTTGCTTATGAAATCGTGAAATGTTTACTGGGAAAGACTTTTAGGACTATTTTGTTAAATAAACTATCAGTATAGACCTCGTTTCCACACAGAAACCAGAAGAGCCAAAACTCACATCTGATAACTGATAACTGATAACTGATAACTGATAACCGCCTAATCAAACAACAATCTTAAGCTTGATCTCCTCAGTGGTCAACAGTGATACAATTGCCGTCATAGCTAGGGGTGTCTGAGGCAATCAGGCTGAGAAAGACCCTTAGAACCTGAGACTGGGTAATTCCAGCGTAGGGAAGCTGTTTACAGAGGAAATAAAATTATGAGACAAGAATGGGTTGCCCCCCGGCGCGGACAAGCAAATGTATCGCAAATGCACTACGCCCGTCAGGGGATAATTACCGAAGAGATGACGTATGTGGCAAAACGGGAAAATCTCTCTCCCGAATTGATTCGCAGCGAAATCGCCCGAGGAAGACTGATTATTCCCGCTAATATCAATCACCTCAACCTCGAACCCATGGCGATCGGTATTGCTTCTAAGTGTAAAGTTAATGCTAATATCGGGGCTTCCCCTAACTCCTCGAATATTAACGAAGAACTGGAAAAATTACACCTAGCGGTCAAATACGGCGCGGATACGGTGATGGATCTTTCCACCGGTGGCGGTAATTTGGACGAAATTCGCACCGCGATTATCAATGCTTCTCCTGTCCCCATCGGTACTGTACCCATCTATCAAGCGGTGGAAAGTGTTCACGGCAATATTGAAAAACTCACCCCCGAAGATTTCCTCCATATTATCGAAAAACACGCCGGGCAAGGGGTGGATTACATGACGATTCACGCGGGAATCCTCATCGAACACCTGCCCTTAGTCAAAACCCGTCTGACCGGGATTGTCTCCCGGGGGGGTGGTATTATTGCTAAGTGGATGTTACACCACCACAAGCAAAATCCTCTCTATACCCATTTCGACGAAATTATCGAGATTTTCAAGCGTTATGACGTTTCTTTTAGTCTCGGTGACTCCCTACGTCCCGGTTGTACCCACGATGCTTCCGATGCAGCCCAATTAGCGGAATTGAAAACCCTCGGCCAACTAACGCGTCGCGCTTGGGAACACGATGTACAGGTGATGGTGGAAGGACCGGGCCATGTTCCCATGGACCAAATTGAATTTAATGTGAAAAAACAAATGGAGGAGTGTAGCGAAGCACCTTTCTATGTTCTCGGTCCCCTTGTCACCGATATTGCCCCCGGATACGATCATATCACTTCGGCGATCGGGGCGGCTCTGGCGGGTTGGTACGGGACGGCGATGTTATGTTATGTCACCCCGAAAGAACATCTCGGTTTACCCAACGCTGAAGATGTGCGAAATGGCTTAATTGCCTACAAAATAGCGGCTCATGCGGCAGATATCGCCCGTCATCGTCCCGGGGCGCGGGATCGTGACGACGAACTCTCCATCGCTCGTTATAATTTCGATTGGAATCGTCAATTTCAGTTATCCTTGGATCCCGATCGCGCTAAGGAATACCACGATGAGACTTTACCCGCAGATATCTATAAGACTGCGGAGTTTTGTTCGATGTGTGGACCGAAATTCTGTCCGATGCAAACTAAAGTCGATGCCGATGCAATTACGGAATTAGAGAAGTTTCTCGCTAGTCAGAATCAAGACAATTTAACCCCGGTTTAAAGGGGAGTTATGGGAAGGGCTGATTTGATTTCAGCCCTATTCCTAGGATAGAAGTCAAAATTATGGGAATAGCCGCCATTTTTTTGACTAATTGACCCGTTTTTCTAGATATTGACCGATCATCAATTCTTGACCGGCGCGAGAGATAATAGTTTGTCGGGTGCGATATTGTTGACCGATGAGTTTAATTTCTTCTTCAAAGACAGAACCGGCGTATTCTGTTCTCAGACAGAGAGTAGAGGGGTTAGGAAAGGTATAAATGGCACTAACGGGTTTATCCGTCGCAAATCCCCGATCGCGATAGAGAATATTATCTAAAATACCGAATATAGTGGAACCGTTGGAGGGTTTTTTACTCTGGGGACGGAGATAATTACTTTGCCAAGTCACTTCCGTACCACCTAATAGAACTGTATCTTCCAGATTATGTAAACGGGCCAGTTGAATTAATGGTTCGCTGCCTTGGGGTAAATATTTAATCTCGATGGCGCTGATAACTTCTTGGGGTTCCGTTTCTTGGGTGAGGGTGTAATAACGTCTCTGGGATTGCCAGCGTCCTTCTGTCTGCTTAAAAAAGGCTAAAGCCAAAGTTTCTAGCGATAATTGGGCGGTTTGAATTAATGTCATAGAAATAAAACCTTTCCTGTTTTTTGGTAGAGCAGATTTGTTATCCTTTGTCAAGGGTTTGCCAGAGAATTGTTACACATCTTAATACAATTATAACCCTGCATGGAAATTAAGTGGTAGGAGTGTTGAGGGAGATAATTGGGAAAAGCCGCACAGATACAGCATTTACAGGGAAAAAACGGGATAAGATTGCTAAAAACTGCGAACTTATCCTAGTTACTTCCATCTACTCTTATCTATCGATTAATTCTGTCAAATTGGCTACAGTCAGGCCGAGGTTCTTCCCCCAACCCCTTTTTTACTTTTTAAGTATCTCAGCAAAATTAATGGCTCTTCTAGGTTCTGTGTGATAAGTTTAACTTACATAGGATTGATCGATCTTTGTGTCCTTTGTGTCTGGAGTGGTTCGTTCCACCCCCTCGCTAGGAGGAATGTATCTTAGAATACATTTTACCCACCAAACCTGGGAGAGCCGATATTCCTGAACCGAGAGTGTCCCCAACCCAAAAACATTTATTAACCGATATTTTAGTCATTGCTATTTTAGCAGTTATACGATAAATTTCCCTCTTGACTAAGTTGGTAGAGCAAGTTTCTTTGTTCTATGTTAAGATGTTGGGGGCTTCGTTTTTGGGTCTGATTTGTTTTTGTTAATGATCAGACAGTACCTGATGAGCATTTCTTTGTCAACTCTTGAGGTTGATGCGTTTCATTTTTGAATTGGCGAATTATGGAAAAGAACTTATACAAAAAAGACTACTATCCCTGGATAGATAAAACCATATTTTTGCTAGAAAATCATCAATTTTCTGAATTAGATTTAGAGAATTTAATTGAAGAAATAAAATCTATATCTATCAGTCAACAAAAAGTATTAAAAAGCAATCTGAGCGTGATTTTATGGCATTTACTAAAATACTTACAAGAGCCAGAAAAACAAACCAGAAGCTGGGCATTAAACCTTTTTGAGCATCGCGAGAGAATCGAAGAAGATTTAGAAAATAGCCCTAGTCTTAAGAGTTTTTTAACAGAAGAAAATTTTAAAAAATGCTATAACAAGGCCAGAAAAAAAGCCGCTATTGAAACAGGGATAAACCTAGAGAAATTCTCGAACGATTGCCCATTTACTTTGGCAGAAGCCCTAGATTTTGAATTTATCCCTAATCAAACCATTTGACTTTTTACCGAAAACCTATTATAAACTAAAAGTGCCTTAATGTCCAAGTAGTCATGTCCTTACATTTAGTTAATTCTTGCCATTCGATGCCCATTTCCCCGATCTTCAATCCGGCGGGAGATGATGCGATCGAAAACCGTTCGATCTGGTTTGGTAACACCACCAACCTGATGCAGTTAAACGATGTCCGCTACACCTGGTCGGTGGGTTTATATCAACAAATGCGGGAAAATTTCTGGATCCCGCAACGCTTAGATATCACTCAAGACGTGACTGAATACGGGCATCTTACCGACGAAGAAAGATATGCTTATGATGGTATTTTGTCCTATCTAACTTTTCTTGATTCCGTGCAAACCTGTAATATTCCCCACCTAAAAGGTAGCGTCACTGCGCCAGAAATTAGTCTTTGTATGGCGGAACAAATTTCTCAAGAGGCCATGCACAATCAAAGTTATCAATACTTAATTGAAACGATTATTCCCTCGGATCGCAGAGGCGAAGTTTATGACTTTTGGCGCACCGATAAAGTTCTCAAGGATCGCTGTGAATTTATTGCTAGTCTCTACCAGCAATACATCGATAAACAAACTACTGAAAGCTATTTTATCGCTCTTCTTGCCGACTATTTACTGGAGAGTTTGTATTTTTATAACGGCTTTATCTTTTTCTATAATCTCGCTTCTCGACAGCTAATGTCCGGTAGTGCTGACGTTTTCAAAATGATCAACCGGGACGAATTAAGTCACGTCCGTTTGTATCAAAAACTTATTCCCGAAGCCATGGCAATTTTTCCCCATTCCGTTGAACAGATTTATGAGATGTTCGATAGTGCCGTTAAACACGAATGTCGCTGGACAAATCACATCGTTGGCAACGACATTTTAGGTATTACCGAATACAGTACCGAACAGTACACTAAATACCTCGCTAATATTCGGCTAAAAGCGATCGGACTTGAGCCTTTATACAGGGAAGAAAAGTATAACAAAAGTCCCTATAATCATCTGGAACGCTTTTCCGATACCAAAAAAGAAGGCCACACCAAAGCTAACTTTTTTGAAGCAACTGTTACCAGTTATGTTATGTCTTCTGGCTTAACTGGATGGGATGAAATTTAAAATTTAAGGGATAATAATAACCCAATTTCTTACCATAAAGTGGCAACTTTGTCAAATATTTTGACAACTTTTGACCCTCTCTTGCAGAAATACCGACAATCAGCAAATGCGCTTCTGGGTTTGGGGGGTTCTACCCCCAAAAGCCTAGATTTACTGATAAAATCGGAAGTAATGACCAATTTTAGAAGATATACTTAGGGTTTGCTCAATAAATCTAAAAACCTTGTTGGATAAGGTTTTTAGACTTTTTTTCCCTCAAAAAGTGTCGACCTTTGGAGTGATTGGGGGGAAAATTCAGGGACTTTTTCCCTGAAAATTAGGTAATTGACCCCCTCAAAATCGGTAAAACCCTACACCCTACACCCTGTCCCCACGAAAAACTTTTTGCCGCAAACCCTAATTATGACGATTGCCATCATAATGAATTCTCGCCCCGGCCCATTGCAGTTTTTCCTGTAGAGTCTGATAAAAAGAATAACTTTCCCGCAGGATAATAAATTGGGCGAATTTTTCGGCTTTAGTAACTCCCACCCATTGCCCGGGCCAAATGGAAGTGGCTAAAGCACCATCCATCCAGAGTTTAGTATTTAACTCGTAGTCTCCTAGAGGCCAAATACTGACCAGAGATGCTGGGGGAATGACAATCGGCCGACTGGAGAGACTCAAGGGACAAATCGGGGTGACAGCGATCGCTTCCATGCCGGGGTGTATAATCGGACCATTAGCGGAAGCGGTGTAACAGGTGGATCCCGTGGGAGTAGCCACTAATAGTCCGTCGCCTTGGTACTGATCTACTATTTCCCCGTCCACTTCGATTTCGAGGATTGAGGTGGGCATCCTATCGATACTAGCGGGTTTCACACACATCTCATTCAGGGCATAAAATGCCTCGCTCACTGGCTGCGGATTTCTTTTATCCCCTTCATAGATTCTGGCCGTTAACATCATCCGTTGTTGTACCGCATAGTGATCGGATTGTAAACGCTCCCAGACCGTCTCCGTATCCTGGAAAATATCAAAGGGTTCCGTTAAAAATCCCAGATGGCCGCCGACATTCACCGCTAAAATCGGAATGTCTTCGTGAGCTAAATAGCGAGCGGCAGCTAAAATGGTTCCATCTCCCCCCAAAACGATGGCAAGGTCGATTTTTTCCGATGCTGAGGCTAAAAATACTGGATAGGGATTATCTTTAAAGCCACTGGGTCCCATTAAAACTTTACACTGACGGGCTTCTAACTGTTTAGCGCATTTTTCCGCCCATGCTTTACTTTGGGGATGGTTGGCCTTATGAGCGATGATGACTTGTTTTAACTGCACAGAGTTGAGACCTTTTTCGGAGGTTCTATACTTTTAACAATAGCAAGACCGGGCAGATCGGGTGAAAAGTGAGTAGGGTTTTCTGAAAAAGTTTGTTAGTAGGGTCAGGAGTCAGGAGACAGCTATCAGGGATCGGATTTGAGTTTTCAGTTTACTGTTTACTGATCACAGCAAAAAGCTGACGGCTTATCGCTCTTCGGCTCTTCTAGGTTCTGTGTGATAAGTTTAACTTACATAGGATCGGTCAATCTTTGTGTCCTCTGTGTCTTTGTGGTTCGTTCCACCCCCTCGCTAGGAGGAATGTATCTTAGAATACATTTTACCCACCAAATCCAAGAGAGCCAAATTTGAGTTTTTATTAGAAAAAAAGTTAGCGATCACTTGTCAAGCAAGGGTTTCAGAATCTGGATTCGGTCGGGGATTTCCGAAAGTTCCAGAAGAGCGATTATTCTCCCTTTTGCCTCTTGCATGAGTGCCTCTCCTGATATGTGGCCTATACTCAACGGATTTAGTATAATAAATTGTTCGGTATTTAAAGTCTGCCAAGAGGTTCCGCACCCGAAATAGACGGATCAGATGACGAACCTGCTAACTCAAGGAGAGGGTAGAGGGGAGTGGAGCATTTGGCTGAAATTTCCCTAAACCCCTATCTCCCGACTCCTGAATTCTGTCTCCGCGAGAGATTAACTTGCTTGGGAGGAGACAAAACCCGATAACTCGCGAAAACGGATCTCATCGCGGTGGGGATCAGAGCGACTAACTTGTACTTGAAAGCGATCGCCTAAAGATACCGATCGCTCAAAACGATGGGGTAATTCTAACCCCAATTCCTCCAATAAAATCAAGCCTAAATTTTCCTCTTCCCGCAGCCAGCGCAATACCAAAGCTTGCCAGACTTGATCTCCCTGTCGTCGCAAAAATTCCAAACTCCAATAACGATTAGTTTGCCGTTCCACCGAGGTGGCTTCCAGGGCCGAACTAGCGACACTATAGAGAATTTCCTGCATTCTATCCCGGGTAAAAGGCAGTTGATCGCCCCGGAGATGGGCTTTTAGTTGAAAATGGGTCAAAAGGTCAGTATAACGGCGAATTGGCGAAGTTACTTGGGAATAGGTATTCAATCCCAGACTAGCATGACGGTTAGGAATCGTCGTCATCTCACTGCGCGGCATACAGCGACGCAAGGCACAGGAACGCACTGGGCCTGCAGGTAGTAAAATTAACTCCTCATCGGGGGGTAATTCCGGTTGTGGTTGTCCCCGGAAAGGCACGGGGATCTCGTGTTCCTGACAGTAGCGACCGGCGATTTCTCCAGCTAGAATCATCATTTCCGCCACCAATTGCCGAGATGGGGAAACTTCCTGCAATTCTATGATAATTTCGTCGTTAGCCTTCACCTTAATGGATGATTCTGGCATTTGGATGTTAATCGATCCCTGAGATTTGCGCCATGCGTGGCGTTGTTTGGCCCAACGGTTGAGAATCTTCACTTCCGGTTCATGCTGCAGATCCAGATGTAACATTTCATCCACATCTTCGTAGGTGAGGCGATAGGTGGGTTTAATTGTACTAGGATGGATCCGATAATCGGCGATCGCTCCCGTTTCATCGAGGATTACCCCAAAACTCAAGGCAGGACAAAGTTTACCCTGTACCAAACTCATTGGACCTGCGGCCAATTCTAGGGGAAACATGGGAACCATTCCCGTGGGAAGATAGAGACTGGTACTGCGACGACGCGCTTCTAGGTCTAATTCATCATCGGGAAGCACTAAACGGCTAGGATCGGCAATATGGATCCAGAGACGATGACCACCATCCGCGAGCATTTCCACCGATAATCCGTCATCGATTTCCTCGGTACTTTCATCGTCGATGGTATAAATTTTTTGGTGGGTTAAATCGAGACGATTGTTGACATCCGCATCCGCAGGGGGATTGAGTAAATTAAGACGCGCCACATCAAGTACCTTTTTCGAGAATTGAACAGGGTAGGAACTGCGTCGCAGGAAAAGGTTTTCGTGACTACTCCACCATTTCAAATCGACTAACAATTCAAAAGCAGCCTCGGGGGTTTGGGAACGGCCCAGCAGCGAGAGTATTTCCATGGCTGCTGGATATTTTTGTTCGGGTTGGAGGATAAATTTTTCTAGAGATTCCAGACGAATTCGATCGCTTTCTGACCATTCTACCGTTTCACCGGCCAGGGTCTGTTGGAGACGTTGGAGAAATTGGCCTTTTTCCCGTTGACGCTGTTGTTCTACCTCTAGCTGGTGTTTGATTTCCTCTACCTGATTTTCCGAGCGGGCCTCGTAACCATCCCCTTTATTTTTAAAATAAACTTTATCATCACTCAAGAGACAATGGGCTGCATAGCAAAACTGCGGACTGCGATCGGAAAAGAGGATCTCGGCCATGGTTTCGGGAGTGACTAACTGATTTTCCCCGGCTAATAATTCCCAGGCCACTTCTAAACCACTAGGATCTAGATAGGGTTGGACTTCCCGCAGAAAATTGCCGATCTCTTTATAGTTGGATGGACCTGCTTTGATAATGTAATCGAAGCGTTGGGGACGCAGTTTATGCGGGTTTCCCCCCTGATCGATGACGATCCAATCTTTTTTACCTTCTGGGCGATCGATCACCCCTAAGCGCCTTTCTCCTTGCACCCGAAATTCTACCAGCGTTCCCTTTTCCACTGCTTCCCCTTACTGCCTATCTATTTTGTCTATTTTCTATCATCCTCGATCGATTACTCGATCGGCAAGAGCAATCATCAATCCCCACCCACTAGATAGGTATAACGCCGCAAACTGCGTTCATAATCCTGTAGGAGTAATTGGGATTCTTCCACAGTCATGCGATTTTCCTGCAAAGCTTGTTCACAACGAAGACGAATTCTTTCTAACAAGTCTTCCGCAGAATACTGCACATAACTTAATACTTCCGTGATCGTATCTCCTTTGACTAGATACTCGATATCGTACCCCTTGGGACTCATCTGAATATGTACCACGTTAGTATCGCCAAAAAGATTATGTAAATTGCCCATAATCTCTTGATAAGCACCCACCAAAAACATTCCTAGATAATAGGGTTCTGGAGAATGTTTACCGTTTTTGTACTCCAACGGATGCAATTCTAAAACTGATTTTATGTCCCCGCGCAAATCGATAAACTGGGCAATTTTACCATCACTATCACAGGTTAAATCGGCGAGAATTCCTCTTTGAGTAGGTTCTCGATCGAGACGATGGATCGGCATAATTGGAAATAGTTGATCGATCGCCCAACTATCGGGAACTGACTGAAAAACCGAGAGATTGGCATAATAAATTGAGGCCATAATTTGCTCTAAGTCTTCCAAGTCATCGGGAACATAATCCTCTTGTCGGGCCACTTGCAGAATTTTGTGACAACAAGCCCAGTACAATTGTTCGGCTCTAGCTCGTTCCTTGAGACTGAGATAACCGAAATTAAACAGACTAATCGCCTCCTCTTTGAACTGTCCCGCATCGTGATAAGCTTCCTGATAATTGCGCTCATCGATACCCGTGTAGGTTTCCCAGAGATTACGGAGGATAAGATGTTCTTTCCCATTGCAGGGATCGGGGGGATTTTGGGGAACCTCACTACTTCCCAAGATATCAAAGACTAACACCGATTGATGAGAAGCGATCGCCCGGCCACTTTCACTGATGAGAATTGGGGGTGAAATCTGGGCATCTTCACAAGCTTCCTTGACCTCAGCCACGATATCATTGGCATAATTCTGCATATTGTAGTTTTTTGAGGCGTAGAAGTTAGTTTTTGAGCCATCGTAATCGACCCCTAAACCACCCCCCACATCGAGATAGGTCATATTTGCCCCTAATTTTGCTAATTCCACATAAATCTGACTAGCTTCGCGAATGGCATCCTTAATAACGCTAATAGCGGAGATTTGCGACCCGATATGATAGTGCAGCAGTTGCAGACAATCTAACATCCCCGCTTGTTCTAATTCCGTCACCACCGTTAAGATTTCCGGGACGGTTAAACCGAATTTGGCCCGGTCTCCCGTGGAACATCCCCAACGGCCCACCCCTTTTGTCCCCAGTTTCGCACGCACTCCCAAATGAGGGGCAATTCCTAACTGACGACTGACGCGCAGGGTTAAATATAATTCCTCCAATTGTTCGATGACAATCAAAGGCCGATGACCGAGACGAGTGGTCAATAGGGCAGTTTCCAGGTATTCTTTGTCCTTATAGCCGTTACAAATTAGCAAGGGTTGTGTTTTGTCATTTTTGCCGTTTAAGGCAGGTTCTAGGGTCGCTAAAGCAATCATTAGCTCAGGTTTTGAACCAGCCTCCAGCCCAAATTGATAGGGTTTGCCAAAACGCACTAAAGACTCGACGATGTGACGGTGTTGATTGCACTTGATCGGATAGACACCGCGATAGACGTTGGCATAATTATAACGGGCGATCGCTCGGTTAAAACAGGCGTTCAGGCGCTCGATCCGGTCTTCCAAAATATCACTAAACCGAATTAGCAGGGGTAAACCGATATTACGCCGCTTAATCGCCGAAACTAACTCGTATAAGTCCAAAGAACCGCCCCTTTCTCCCTGGGGCGAGACGGTAATATTTCCTGCGGCATTGATCGAGAAATAGGGTTCTCCCCAGCCTTGGATGCGATAGAGATTTTCGCTATCTTCGATCGACCAATGTTTAACGGGGGCAACTTTTTCGAGGTTGTTACCGTCAGAAGGGGTCAGATCGAGTGGAGATAATTGCTTTTCTTGTTTCTTAAGTTGAGTTTTACCCGCCATTGTCTATCGATCGCTCCGTGTGAGACTCCGATCTTCTATCTTAAGTCAGACTTCCTGTCTGCGACCAAGATTCCGATCGTGATAGAATTTACTCTCTAGGCTCGATCTCTAGGAATAGTCATCTATATAAATTCAAGGCTATGCAGTTATTAGACTCAAAAGGACGTTTATTCGGTAAATTTAGCTTGCTTGATATCGGAGCGGCCTTAGTAATTTTATTGACAATTATCGGTATTTTTGTTGTACCGGGGACAAGTGGTAAAAGTACGATCGCTCAAGTTACCAAAGAACCCATAGAAGTGGATGTTATTGTCCGGGGTTTAAGTGTTCTCAATCCCAATGCTTTGATTAATCAATTCAATACCGAGAAGAAAACTAATATTGTTATTCGTAATCAACCGGCCGGTCAAGTGGATATAAAAAATGTTAAACCTTTATCGAGAAATGTCTTAGTTCCGCAGCCGGATGGTAGTGTGAAAGTCCTACCGGATCCCCGCACGGAAAACTATTCTCAAGATATGATTATGACTCTCAGTGGTCAAGCGGAATTTACCGACACTGGTGCGGTTGTTGGCGGTCAAAAGGTGAAAATTGGCACTTTAATCGAGTTGGAAGGAGATAATTATAATTTCAACACCAGTGTTATCGATGTCCGTTTACCAAAAAGGTCTTAGTTAGTAAACAGTGAGCAGTAAACAGTGAAAAGACAGTAGGAAACTTCCATGTAACACTGCTCACTTGAAAACTCAAATCTGATAACTGATAACTTACCCACTGATAACTGATAACTGATAACTGATAAGAGGATTAACTGCTATTTATACACCGCCTTTAGCTCGTTTGATCGAGCAGTTACAAAAATTACCTGGAGTCGGACCCAAAAGCGCCCAACGTTTGGCCTTGTATATTCTCAAACGACCGGAACAAGATGCGATCGAATTGGCCCAGGCGATCGTGGCGGCTAAAAAACAAGTAGGATTATGTCAGGTTTGTTTTCATCTTTCGGCCGAACCGATTTGTGAAATTTGCCGCAATCCTAACCGAGAAACGGGGACTATCTGTGTGGTAGCTGACTCCAGAGATGTGATTGCTTTGGAGAAAACTAGGGAATATTCGGGCAAATATCACGTTTTAGGGGGTGTTATCTCACCTATGGATGGGATTGGACCGGATCAATTAAATATACAGTCTTTAGTCACCAGAGTCAGCCAGAAAAAAATTCAGGAAGTTATCTTAGCTATCAGTCCCAGTGTCGAGGGGGAAACCACGACTTTGTATATCGGGGGTTTACTGAAACCCTTCACTAAAGTTACCCGTATCGCTTTCGGGTTGCCCATGGGCGGCGATCTGGAATACGCTGATGAAGTAACTTTAGCGAGAGCTTTAGAAGGTCGTCGGGAATTATAGAGCAGGGTGTGAGGTTTTGATCAGGTTACTTTTTGGCGAATAATCGAGCATTTGTAGCCAGCGATACAGTTTTATAATGCGTATTATGCTTAGTTGCAGAATTTGTAGCTGCAGAAATCTTTGGGGGGGGAATCACCAGCAACTGCACGGGAGCGAGAGAGAGCGCTGTTAAAGACTTTAAAGGCTGTTCTAGAATCGCCATTTCGCCGAAACAGTAGCCGTTTCCCCAGATTTTCTAGGACGATTATTCGGCCCGACTACTCAAAGGGTTATTGAGATTGCCAGTGCCTGGACGTTTAACACTATGGGATTGTAGGAGTGAGATCGCCTGTTGATACTGGGGATCATCCTTCGTTCCCAGCAAAGAAGGATCATCCCGGAAGCGCAGCTGTTGTTCTTGGGTTAACTCGATCTGCACATCGGGTTTAATGCCTTTTTTGTAGATATTTTCGCCGTTGGGGGGATAATAACGGGCAATTGTCACCGCTAATCCAGAACCATCGGAAAGGGTGTGTACCGATTGGACGGTACTCTTGCCATAAGTCGATGTACCTACTAAAGTCGCCCGGCCATTTTCTTTTAGCGCTCCGGCGAGGATTTCGCTGGCACTCGCTGAACCTTTATTAACCAAGACTACTAGGGGTAAATCGGTAATAGCGGTGTTATTGGCGATAAATTGGCGATCTCCGCCCCGTCGATCGATGGTGCTAACGATTTTGCCCTGTTTCATCCACATACGAGCGATATCGACACTAGCAAATAGTAACCCGCCGGGGTTGCCCCGCAGATCGAGAACATAGCCGGATACCTGTTGTTGACTTAATTCCTCGATCGCCTCTTTCATTTGTTCGGCTGCGTGGGAACTAAATTCATCCAGTTTAATATAACCAACTTTCACCCCACCTTCCTGTTTCAGGGTATAGCTAACGGAGGGGATTTCGATATCTACCCGGGTCAAAGTCACTTCAAATACCCCTTTATCGGGACGGGCAAGCTGTAAACTAACGCTAGTACCCACTTCTCCCTGTAGTGCCTCCATTGCCTGTTCTAGGGTCATTAAAGCGGTGGGTTTGCCATTAATTCTGATCAGGCGATCGCCGCTTTTCACTCCCGCTTCCTTGGCGGGGGATTTTTTCACCGTATCGACAACAACCAGATCGTTACTGCGTTTATCGAGAGCTAAACGTACCCCAATTCCCGATAATTCTCCGGAAGTTTGACTGGTGAGGACAGAAAATTCCCTAGGAGTTAAAAAACGGGTATAAGTATCATCCAATTCCCTTAAAGCTTCGCGGATTGCTGTGTAAGCTTGTTGGGGATTAGTATAATTTCTGCTTAACAATTCTTGACGTTTTTTTTGCCAGTCAATTTGATGAAAACCACGATCTACAAATTCATTATTAACAATTTGCCAAACCTGGTCGATGACTGCTTTCGGGTTATCTTCTAAGGGTTTTTCCCCTTTGGCTGCGGGGGTGAAGACCATCAGGGAACTAACTGCTAGGGTAGCGATCGCACCTCCAGATAGGAGTTTCTGCACGGAAACGAACGAGGGACGCGACTGGTTCATAAAGACAAAGCCAAAATAAGATTGACGTTTCAATAAAGCCATTCAAAAAGCGGGAGCATTTTGCCTTCGAGGGAGGTGAGGAGCAGTGTTAACTACGACTTTCGTATAGATAAGGGAGTTCCTTGTCTGGCTCTAGTATCCACTATAATTCTAGTTCTATAAAATCGAGCAATATCTGGCGATGAATTTTTCCTAAAGGACGAGTCTGATTAATCTTCTGGGAATAGTATTCCCCTTGACGGATGGCAGCCGGAGGTAATAATGCTAAATCTTGCCCTTCCGTTTGCACTAATTTTTCTAATCCCAGGGTCAGGGGTACATGATAAAGATAACGGGAGAGATTATCATCGTTATAAGAGCGAAAATAGCGTAAACTAGGGGCTTCGTAGTTAATTTCTTCTTGTAACTCTCGTTTTAACCCTATTTCTGGACTTTCACCCGCTTCCAAGTGACCACCAAATAAACCCCACATCCCCGGATAGAGAATCGTCGGGATGTCGTCGCGCAACTGCATTAAAAAGCGACCGTCCTGTTCTAAAATCGCCAAAGCAACAAATATCATCAGTTATCAGTTATCAGTTATCAGTTATCGGTTTTTGGTATTTTCTTGGCAGGTTTTTAGAATAGCCCAAAGCATTTTACCAATTTCCTCTGCGTCATCAATACCAATTCTCCAAAGTCTGACTACAGAAGTTTAATCCCCCTAAATCCCCCTTAAAAAGGGGAACTTAAAGGGGGATTTAAATTCGATGTGTAGTTTTCATTTAGAGAAATGGTATAATTCGTGTCTTTCAATAGAGACAGCCAATACTTTGTTTCTAGACATTCCTTATAAGCTATTGACATTTTAGCTCGAAAATCAGCTTGATAAATGGCTCCATTAGCCTCGGCAATGTTAGCCCCGATTGAAGTGCCACTCCTTAATAGCTGTTTTGACAAAACATATTCTTGTTTAGTCTCACACAAATATTTATAGCCTTTAACAATCCTAATGGCAAATTTATAAGCTTTATCATAAACTTTACTCTCCATCTGTTTGCCCCGCTACTGATTACTGATTACTGATTACTGTTTTTCTCCCTGTTTATGGGGTAAAAAGAAGGCATCGAGGGGATCTGGGATGGGTTTAAGCACTGCGGGGGGTTTGGGGGGAATCGCTTCCGCGACGGGTTGCGCGGGGGGATTGGGTTTAACGGGGGTAACGACGGGAGTTTCTGGGGGTTTTGTTTCAGCTGCGCTGGGAATTGTCACCTGTCGGGGATTTTCCAGGGGTTTAGTTGAAACTGGGGGAGAATTGTTTTCTGGGGGTTTAACTTCTGAGGTGGGGGAAGGTTTAATTTCTGGGGACGGGGAAGGAGTAGGAAGAGAATTAACCGCTACTGCATCCATCTGTTCTAATTCCACCACATACACTTCGTTAACGGTTTGAGAACCCTGGGGAATAGCCTCAAAGTCAATTTTGCCCTTAATGACGATTTCTTCGCCTTGACGGGGTAATTTATTGCTATTGGTGCGAATCCAAATCTTACCAGACCCATCCTGCAAAAGATAGGCTCCTCCCGCTAAAAAAGGGGCATAATTGCTGACAGTTCCCCTAAGATAAACTAAAGCGCCTTTTGGTTTTTCCTGTAATTGCTCGATCGCTGTTAGGGGAGGATCACCGATGTAGGGAACGGCAATACCGAGGTCAGCAAGGGTACTACAACCGAATAACCCTAGCAATAATAATAAACTGCCGATGCGCCCTAGACGAGTCTGGATAGACATTCTTGCTTTAACCTTAACGAGTGCGATTAGCCAATCTTTTTGACCATAGAATGGATCCGAAAGATTTTTGTTCTCGGTATTATCATAGAATGTCCGTAACTACTTGCCAAATTCTCGACGGGAAAGCCTTAGCTCAAAAAATCCAGCTTGGTCTAGGAGAGCGCATCCAGACGCTAAAATCTCCAATGGGAAGACCTCCGGGGTTAGCGGTGTTGATGGTGGGGGATAATCCTGCTAGTGCCGTTTATGTACGCAATAAGGAGAAAGCTTGTACTAAAATCGGTATGGCCTCTTTTGGTCGTCATTTTCCAACCGATACAAATGAACTAGAAGTTTTAGCGGAAATTGTCCGTCTCAATCAAGATGAGCGGGTGGACGGGATTTTAATTCAATTACCTTTACCTAAGCATTTAGACGCGGTTTCCCTTCTCTACCAAATTGACCCGAAAAAAGATGCTGATGGTTTACATCCTCTCAATTTAGGCGGTTTAGTGCGGGGTGAGGACTGTATCCGCAGTTGTACTCCTGCGGGGGTCATGGCACTGCTGAAAGAATATAATATTCCCATAGCCGGTAAGCACGCGGTGGTACTGGGTCGCAGTATTCTAGTGGGGAAACCTTTAGCTTTAATGTTATTGGAGGAAAACGCTACGGTAACTATTGCTCACTCGCGCACGGAAAATCTGGCAGAAATAACCAGAAGTGCCGATATTTTAGTACCTGCGGTCGGTAAAGCGAATTTAATCACCCCGGATATGGTAAAACCTGGTGCGGTAGTGGTGGATGTGGGTATTAATCGCGTCGCTGACCGTTTGGTGGGGGATGTGGACTATGCTGGAGTTTTAGAAGTAGCTAGTTATCTTACTCCTGTACCGGGTGGTGTCGGTCCGATGACAGTGGCAATGTTATTAAAAAATACGTTGTTAAGTTACGAACGCAAGTTATAAATCCTCAGCTACCAGCTATCAGCTATTCAGTGATTCGGCTCTCTTGGATTCGGTAGGTAAAATCTATTCTAAAATACAGTCCTGCTGGTGAGTGCATGGAACGAACCACAAAGACACAAAGGACACAAAGATTGATCACTTCTATATAAGTTAAACTTATCACACAAAGAATAAGAGGGCCGTAATTCTACCGATACAATCCTTGATTTTTTTTTAACTATGTTGGTAGAATTTTGCAAAACTGGATAGACTAGGAGATTTTTGGTCATGATCTTTATTATCCCGATTATTCTTGGTGCGGCTGCCTTAGTTACTGCTGGTGTAGGTGTTAGTGCTGGTGCTGATGGTGTCTCCAAGCTACAAAAGGCGAAAAAAATTGGCAAAAGTGCCGAACAAAGATATAAAAAAGCCAACAAATCCCTAGAAAAAAAGTTTCAAGCTACCCAAAAATTCGCAGAAGAATACGGTCAACTGCAAATTAATGTCAAAATCAACACCATCGGCAGATTTATTAAGTTTGTTCGACGAATTGATCAAAGAATTAGTCAAAGAATTGGTCAAAATTACTCCCCATCCCATCAACGCTTCTTAGAAGGGTTTGAGGGATTTTCTGCCGAACAATTCAAGGAATATAAAGCAGAAGTGTTAGACGCGCAAAGTTTGGCTGTGGGGGGTTTAAAAGTAGTGGGAGTCGCTTCGGCAGCCAGTCAGGGAACCCTAGGATTAATTGGCCTTTTCGGTACTGCTAGTACAGGAACAGCAATTAGTGGACTTAGTGGGGTAGCCGCTTGGAATGCTACCTTAGCATGGTTAGGAGGTGGTTCTTTAGCTGCTGGTGGTGGTGGTATGGCCCTGGGAACAGTGGTTTTAGGAGGTATTACCGTCGGACCTGCTTTAATGATTGGTGGTTTTGTCTTAGGAGGAGAAGGGAAAAAGGCCCTAACTAAAGCTATCGAATACGCCAAGAAAGTGGATAATAAAATAGCTCAGTTAGATAAAAGTAAGGGTTTTTTAGGACAAGTTCAGCGCAGAATTAAGGAGTTACAATACCTCGTTAATAGTCTGAATAGTAGAGCTATTAAGGGTTTAAATGAACTGGAGTCACGAGCTAATTTTAATCTCCATCTAGAGGAAGATGCAACCAAGTTTCGGGAGCTGCTACTTTTAATTAAAGCTTCATCGGAAATCATGAAACTACCCATCCTAGACGAAAAGGGAAAATTAACCAAAGCAACGGAAAATCTCCAAGAAAAGTACCGCCATCTCTTAAAAAACTAATAATTATTCTTGAAAATCTATGAATGTTATCAACTGGTGGATCGATACTTATCCTCTGGTGATAATCAAAAACCTGCCTTAATTTTAGAAGAAATTACTATCTTATTTTGCTCTATTTCTTTGATAATTTTAGTCAATTATTAACGGTAAAAGCCGCGTTAAAGGATGCTAATCACTGTTGGAAATTTTAATTAATTATTTGTTAATATCTAAGGAGAAATATGACTCTAGAACTGCATAATTTTATCTGGGAAGAAGAACGTTTAGTGCAGGTGGAAACCCAACCCCATCACATCGCAGGGGTACTAACGGTAATTCAGGAAACCATGAATGATTCCGATTGCGAATGGGAGGATGTTTATTCCGCTTATTACGAGTGCGAAGATGACGGTACAATCACTTTTTATGAGGGAGAAAGTGCCGAGGAAGATAATCCGGGTATCTGGACTTATGTGGTTTATGAATGTGCCGCAGGAGAAGAAACAGTGATGACTAATGTTAATATCAATACCTTTGCTCCTCTCTTGCAATTACAACAATTAGCGGGGGTTTAAAGACTGCAAGAAAATCTTGAGTTTTGGGTGTGTTAGCATAGAGTAATACACCCTAAATTTTTATATTATTTAGGGCTTGCTGAATAATGCTAAAACCCTTTTAAAATAAGGCTTTTGACCTGTCGGCGGCTACTAACCCCACCAACAAACTTTTTCAGCAAACCCTACTTATATCAAGACAAAAAAAGGTGGGACTTGCCCACCTTTATCACTAAACTATTGTCCTTGCTCCACTGCTGCCACCATCAATAAAGTTTTGAGGACAGAATCAGGATTAAGACTGATAGAATCGATGCCTAATTCCACTAAAAATTGAGCAAATTCGGGATAATCACTGGGGGCTTGACCACAGATACCGATTTTGCGATTATGGGCTTTAGCGGTTTCAATAGCCATTTTCACCATGCGTTTAACTCCCTCATTCCGTTCATCAAAAAGATGGGCAACTAGGGCAGAATCCCGATCTAATCCTAAGGTTAATTGGGTCAAATCATTAGAACCGATCGAAAATCCGTCAAACACCTGAGCAAATTGGTCGGCAAGAATTACATTACTTGGTAACTCACACATCACATAAACTTGCAAACCATCAACCCCGCGTTCGAGACCATTTTTCGCCATTTCTTCAAGGACTCTCATCCCTTCTTCGGGGGTACGACAGAAAGGAATCATCGGAATCACATTAGTTAATCCCATTTCTTCCCGGACCATTTTCAGCGCCCGACATTCCAAAGCGAAAGCCTCGCGATAATTAGGATCAGTATAACGGGAAGCGCCGCGCCAACCGATCATCGGGTTTTCTTCCTTGGGTTCAAAGGGTTTGCCACCCAATAAATTAGCGTATTCATTGGATTTAAAATCGGACATCCGCACAATTACATCTTTGGGGTAGAATGCGGCTGCAATCATGGCAATTCCCCGGGCCAATTTATCGACGAAAAATTGGGGTTTATCCTCGTAGTGTTTGGTTAATTCGGCGATTTGGTCTTTTACGTCTCCTTCTTCCAATTCGTGGAATTTCAGCAAGGCGCTGGGGTGGGCCTGAATGTGGTTAGCGATAATAAACTCTAGACGCGCTAAACCGACCCCTTGGGCAGGAATATCGGCAAAAGCGAAGGCTTTTTCAGGATTACCGATATTCATGAGGATTTTTGTCCGAGTTTGGGGCAAATTGTCCAGGGGAGTTTCAAGAATTTCAAAGGGTAGCAATCCGAGGTAAACTTTCCCTTCATCCCCTTCCGCACAGCAAACGGTGACTTCCTGACCGGTTTTAATCGTTTCCGTGGCATTATTGCAACCCACGATCGCCGGAATACCCATTTCTCGTGCGATAATAGCGGCATGGCAAGTACGACCACCTTGATTAGTCACGATCGCGCTTGCTTGTTTCATAATCGGTTCCCAGTCGGGATCCGTGCGATTGGTGACGAGAACTTCTCCCGGTTTAAAGTTGTTGATTTTATCTACACTGAGGATGACTCTGGCTTTTCCTTGACCGATTGCCGCACCTACACTCCGTCCCACCGCTAAAACTTGACTTCTTTGCTTAATTTCGTAGGATTTAAGGATATTAGCTGCTTTTTGGGATTGTACGGTTTCTGGGCGCGCCTGAACGATAAAGAGTTCTCCCGTGATCCCATCTTTTGCCCATTCGATGTCCATGGGGGTGTAGGTTCCGCGCACTTGCGAGTAATGTTCCTCGATTTGGGTCGTCCAACGGGCTAAAGTGAGGATTTCTTGGTCACTAATGCAGAATTGATCCTGTTCTAGCTTGTTAACTCGGATATTCTTGGTTAGACGCGATCCTCCATCATCGTAGATCATCTTGATGGCTTTACTGCCGAGGCGTTTGTCGAGGATGGGTTTGTAACCGTTTTTAAGAGTGGGTTTAAAAACCAGATATTCGTCGGGGTTAACGGCTCCTTGCACGACATTTTCCCCTAAACCGTAGGCTGCGGTGATTAAAGTGGCATTTTTGAACCCTGTTTCCGTATCGATGGAAAACATCACCCCGGAGGTGGCTAGATCTGAACGCACCATTTTTTGGACACCGACGGAAAGGGCGACGGCAAAGTGATCGAAACCGTTATGATGACGGTAGGAAATAGCGCGATCGGTGAATAAAGAGGCAAAACATTTATGGCAAGCTTCTAAAACTCCCCTCACCCCTTGCACGTTGAGATAGGTTTCCTGTTGTCCGGCAAAACTCGCTTCTGGTAAGTCTTCGGCAGTGGCGCTCGATCGAACTGCCACATCGATGGAATGATAGAGATCATCGCCATAACGTTCACAGAGTCGGCGATAGGCAATAGCGATCGCATGACTTAAATCATCGGGGAACGGTGTATTTAGGATTAATGTGCGTGCTTGTTTACCTTTTTCTTGCAGGTTCTGCACATCGTTTTCGTCTAAATCTTGGAAAATTTGTCTTAATTGTGCGTCTAGTCCGGCTTTTTCGACAAAGTGACGGTAAGCGTAAGCGGTGGTGGCGAATCCTGTGGGGACATTAATCCCTTTCGGGGTTAATTGTTGGATCATTTCGCCTAAGGAGGAGTTTTTGCCACCGACTAATCCCACATCTTTGCTGTCTACTTCTTCAAACCACAGAATTAATGCTTGTTCTCTAGAGGTTCTCGCAACATCTTGTAGTAGCATCATAAGTATTTTTACCTCTGTACTTTATACTTTCAGTTTAGCGACATACCATCTTCAAAAACCCTTGAGTTTGATATTTATTTACAAAACTCTACAATAGCCAACTCAGCCACGCTCACCCTATCTCTAAAGGGTTTAATTGTCTAGGTACTTGACATAAAAATTAACAAACTAATCAGGAGTCTCAACAGTAACTTTCCTGAATGATAGCCTTAGTTATCTCAAAATAGTTAAGTTTAAGATCGACTATTTTTATTGAGTTCCCTCACTAATTCATGTACGGTAGTGGAAGGATGGGGATCAAAAGGATGTTGTTTTAATTCATCTCGCCGTTTAATAAGTTTTTCGGCGTTGATAATCGCTGTAGGCTGATAAGGCTTTAATTTTTCATAGATATTCTCTCGGTTTTTTTCATATTTTTCTTTCTCGCAAACTAATCCAAGTTTTCTCATTTGATTAGTTAAAATACTCCCGTATCTATCTCTAGGTGTAGCAGTATCAAGATATTGAAAGTGCAAAATATACCAAATTTCAAAGGCTTCATTAGAATAGGCAATCTTGATATTTTCTTTTTGGGCAAGTCCCTCAGCTTGATTAAATTGCTCTTTGGTATAATTATCTTTATCAAAAACACACCAAACTTGATCGTAAGATGCTGATTTTTCATTGTTTTTAATATTAATTGCTTTCTTGACTAAACTCAAGGTATTTTGACCTTCTCCCTTAACTTTTATTTTAATGTTATTAGATTTTAAATCTTCCCTCAAACAAGTAAAGTAATAGTATTCAGTCTTTTCTCCTTCACAAACAATCAAAAATGTTTCCCTTGGCTGTCTCTTGTTAGCTTGACGTTTTAAATAACTATAATTACCATCTTTTTTAGCCATAATAATCACCGATAACTTTGCTTAAATCACCAATAAAAGGTATGGCACCATAGCGACCTTGAATATAATCTTGTTCAAAGGAAGCATTATTATCAATATCAAATTCGACCAGAGAATATAAATCCGTTGCTTCTTGGCGATTTTTTTCGGTAAACCAGATTTGATCTCTTCTAAACAGTTGATTACTAAGTAAATTAACATCATGAGTAGCAAAAATAAGTTGAGCATTTTTAGGGTTTGTTTGTTGAGAGTTAAATAATCCAATAATTGCTATTGCCATTAAGGGATGCAGTAGGGAATCCAGTTCATCAATTATTAATACCTCACTTGCTTTTAAAACCGATAAAATAGGTGCTAATAAAGCAAATAATTTTTGAGTGCCACGCGACTCATGTTTATTCAGTTGAAAGCTTTCTAACCCGATTACCTTTCCCTCTAAATCATACTTTTCATGATAGGTTTCAATGGAGTTGTAAACTGTATCTGGAATATCCTTATGAAAATTATCTAGGGGTTTCCGTCCCACTTCTATACTCATATCCTTGATACTCAAATCTAATTTTTTAATTAAGAAAACGATTTCATTTTTAAGATTTTGCTCTCTAGAAAGATAGTCAATAGATAGCTGTCTTAAATTTTCAAGTTGCGAACCCGATATAATCTTTAACCTACTAAACCAGAGTAAAATCTTACCTGCTAACGGATCATTAAACTGAGCAGCAATCGATAGAAATAAGGTATTTTTTTTAGTTAAATCTTTGACATCTTTGCCCTTCATCAGACTTTTACTATATTTAATTTTATCTTTTTCACGACTAAATATATTAGTTTTACGAGTTTTGGGCGTGCAAGATAACCCCTCAGAAATTACTCGCTCTTGAGTGACTTCAAAGCTATATTCATAGGTCTTATTATCTAGATAAAAAACTATCTTAAAAAAAGAAGGTTTATCTTCGGTTTCAGAACTTAATCGAAATTTTTCTAAATCTATCTTATCTGTAATTTGTAATTTCGAGGAATTAATGACAAAACTTTGCATAAAATATAAGGCCAGAATCAAATTACTCTTACCACTAGCATTTGCTCCATAAATAGCAGCACTTTTTAGTAAACTAAAATTCTGATTAACCTTAAAAACATTATTTTTATCAAGCTCATCATTATCTGCTGCTTCATCTGCAGCCACCATACTGAGAGTAACTACATCCTTAAAAGACCGATAATTACCGACACTAAATTCGATGAGCATTACATACTAACCCTAAAAGTCTCTGGGGAATTGATGAAGACTATGCTTTTATGATAGGCAATTTGTCAACATTTAAAAGGAAATTTTTCTCAGGTGTGTTAGCGTCATGTAACACACCCGACATCTCTACAGTTATTTATATTTGTGTGATGGTGACATCAACAGTTTTAACCGTAGTTCCCAAACTGGATAGAGGAGGTTGAATTTCCTGTTCATTACCCACTACTAGAGTCACAATTTGATTCGGTTGTAGATATTGTTGGGCCACTCGTTGAATATCGGCAGTTGTCACCCCTTTTACCGCTTGTTGATAACGGAAGATAAAATCTTGGGGATAACCATAATATTCATAAGTCATCAATCGCGATAAATTTTGAGCAGGTTTCTCAAACTTAAAAACAAAAGAATTGAGAATAGCATTTTTAGCGTCTTCTAATTCTTTGGCAGTAACGGGTTGATTGCGAAGGCGCTCGATTTCGCCTAAAATTGCCTTAATAAAAGGTACGGTAGCATCGGTGCGAGTTTGACCTCCGGCAATAAATAAACCGGGATAATCATAACGACTATTCCAGACACCATAGACAGAATAAGCTAATCCTTGACGGGAGCGCACTTCATTAAATAAACGACCACCAAAACCGCTTAAAATCTCATTTAATACCGTTAAAGCGGGATAGTCGGGACTATCCAACCGACCCCCAAGATGACCTAATAAAACGCTACTCTGGGTTAATTGGGGTTGATTGACAACAAAGACACCTTGAAGATTTTTTTGGGTTGCAGAAGGGGTGACAATTTTAGGGGTAGTGGCGGGATTTTTCCAATTGCCAAAAGTCTTATTGATTAATGCTTTCATCGAGGGAGAATCAAAATCACCGACAATTCCTAAAATTATTTGGTCGGGACGGACATAGGTGCGATAAAAATCGATTAAATCCTGACGATCAATATTAGCTAAAGTGCTATATTCTACAGTACGAGCGTAGGGGCTATTATCACCATAGACTAGCTTTTTAAACTCCCGACTAGCAATATCACTGGGATCATCATTACGTCGGGCAATTGCTCCTTTTTCCTGAACTTTGGCTAATTCCACTCTCTGATTTTCAAAAGTTGGGGAACGCAAAACCTCAGCAAAGAGATTAAAAACGGTTTCTAAATCTTCACTAAGAGCGCTAAAACTAGCAGTTCCAGCATTAAGATCGATCGAGGTTTCTACTAGGGCTGCTCTTTGTTCTAATAACTGATTTAAGACATTAGAAGGATGTTTTTCCGTGCCACCACTACGCAGCACGGTTCCAGTAATATCGGCTAATCCGACTTTTTCCCCGGATTCTAATCTTCCTCCCGTCCGAATCATCGCCGTACCACTTACTAAAGGTAAGCTGCGATCCTCCACTAAATAAACCACCATCCCATTATCTAGTTGATAGCGCTCGTATTGGGGAACTGTAACTTCAGGAAGGGGAGGAAAAGTTAAATCGGTAAAATGTCGCGGGGTTTGGGCAATTGCTGGGGAACGAAAAGCTAGGACACCTATCAGGGTGATCAGGATTAAACCTAGCCATTGTAAGCGTTTTTTCATGATTTGAGTCGAAATTATTGAGAGGAATAGATAAGAGGGAACAAAAGGGAAATCTGGCCGCTTTTTGCTTTTTACGGTAGTCCTCAAGAAGTAATGATGATAGAATAGTCGCTAAAAATCAAGTGTCTCTCCGCCATGCCTAATTGTCCAAAATTGCCTACGGATCGGGGAGATATAGTATTTTATCTATCACTATAATTCCTCTTTGGATTTATCATTACTTGTTTAGCACCATCAATTTCAATCAGATTCTTGAGTATTTTTCGTTCCCCCTACAAACCCATTCTAAACTAGAGGTCGGCATTGCTGCTTTGGCAGCGTCCTGAGCATTCAAACTCTCGAACTAGCTTCGCCAATTCAAAAATGAAACGCATCAACCTCAAGACCCTTTTGCATGAGTGCCTCTTGCCGTTCGGCTGTCCTGATATGTAGCCTATGCTCAACGGATTGAGTATAATAGGTCCCAATCCCAGTGATATGTGTTACCATTCGGGGTAAATTCAAGCGATCTCCAGACACCTATGAGCAAGGTTCTCGTGTTGAATGCCTCCTACGAACCGCTAAATATTACCAGTTGGCGGCGTGCGATCGTTTTATTATTGAAAGGAAAAGCTGAATCCCTAGAACATAACGGAAAAGTGGTTTGTCGTGACTTACCCCTACCTTCCGTTATCCGTCTTAGGCAATACGTCCGTGTTCCCTACAAGGAAATTCCTTTAACCCGTCGTAATATTCTCGAACGAGATCATCACACCTGTCAATACTGTCTCTACCGAGGTGAACAATTAACCATTGATCATGTGATTCCCCGTTCTCGCGGAGGGGGTGACACTTGGGAGAATTTAGTGGCGGCTTGTGTGCGTTGTAATGTGCATAAGGGCAATCGTACACCAAAAGAGGCCAATATGTCCCTACTCGCCCAGCCACGTCGTCCCTACAGCAGTCTCCACTTTGAGCTATTAAAGCACACCAGGGGGAATCACAATCACGAATGGCGTAAATATGTCATCGGTATTTAGGGTGAAAAAGGCATGGTGAAACCAAGACCAAAATTGATTCCCATGCCATTATTATTAGTCTGGGTGCGAGGATTGGCAACTCCCGTGCCTAGATAAACCGCACAACCGCGACAGGGGGAATTGACTCGGTAGCGCACCGCCATGGGATCATTAGGATCGGTGATGGTTACTCCCTGATGGTTTAAATCTTTAATTAGATTGGTGACGGGTTTGAAAAAATCGGCGCTGGGGGGTTGACTTGGTGGCAGTTCTAGGGTTTGTTCTTGGGAAGCAAGAACGATTTCTGAGGCGATAACTAGCAGTAGAGAGGTAGTTAAGCTAAATAAACCCAGATTATTTTTGATTTTCATCCTTTTTTGTTACCGAGAGATTGTTAATTTTTTCTCTGAAAAGTCTAGCGTTTCCTCGCGGGAAAGGACACTAATCAGTAAAAAAATTTACCGATGTCTGCCATACTTATAATAAGCGGCACAAGCACCTTCACTAGAAACCATACAAGTACCGATGGGGTGTTCGGGAGTACAAGCAGTACCAAATACTTTACATTCCCAGGGTTTTAAAACACCTTTAAGAATTTCGCCACACTGACAAGCTTTGTGATCTTTAACACGCTGATTGGGTAGGGTAAATTTTTTCTCCGCATCAAAATTACTGTACTCATCTCGCAGTTTTAATCCTCCTTGAGCAATTTCTCCTAAACCTCGCCATTCAAACTGATCCCGCAGTTCAAAAACTTGCTTGATTGCCGATAAAGCGACTCTATTTCCTTGATTTTGTACCACTCGATCGTACTGATTTTCTATCTCACATCTCTGCTCATCTAATTGTTTTAATACCATCCAAATTGATTGGAGAATATCCAAGGGTTCAAACCCAGAAACTACCACAGGTTTATGATATTCTTGGGCAATAACTTGATAGGGTTCTGTGCCAATTACCATGCTAACATGACCAGGACCAACAAAACCGTCTAACTGTAAATCTGGGTTATCTAACAAAACTTTCAGAGCGGGAATAATCACCACATGATTAGAAAATAAACTAAAATTAGTGATGCCATCTCTTTGTGCTTCTAAAACAGTTAAAGCGGTGCTAGGAACGGTTGTTTCAAACCCTAATGCTAAAAATATTACTTCTTTATCGAGATTTTCTCTAGCAATTTTTAAGGCATCGCGAGGAGAATAAACCATGCGAATATCATCACCTTTTGCTCGCGCTTGTAGCAGACTCAAATGGGAACCGGGAACACGCATAGTATCGCCAAAAGTTGTCAGAATTACGTTCGGTTTTTGTGCGAGAAAAATGGCATCATCTAAACGACCTCGCGGCATCACACAAACGGGACATCCAGGACCATGAATTAATTCGATAGTTTCTGGAAGTATTGCCTCGATACCGTATCTAAAAATTGAGTGGGTATGACCTCCACAAACCTCCATAATTTTAGTAACTTTTTGCCGCTTTTCAGAGATTCTTGTCGATAATTGTTCTATTTGTTGAATTAATCCCGACGCTTTAACTGGATCACGAAATTCATCAACGTATTTCATAGTTTATCTCCTTTAATTATAATTTTTAGCTGTCGGTAGTCAGTAATAATTGCCGTAATTTACATTTCTTATAGATAGACAACAGCATTAATTTATGGGTGACTACTTTAAGAACATTAATTATGATTAAATTCTAACTCTAATTCCGCTAATTGTGTTAATAAATTTAGGGTTTCTTGCGCCTCATCTTCATCGATTCGATTCATGGCAAAACCCACATGAACTAATACCCAATCCCCTACACAAGTATTAGCGGGATGGTCTTCATCAACAATACAAGCGATATTTACTTCTCTTTTTACACCCCCCACATCGACGAGAGCGAGATGACGGTTTTCATCAATAATTGCCGTAATTTGTCCCGGTATGCCTAAACACATAGTTTTTACCTTAAATCTAGTTTTTGTTAATTATGCGCCGATTTTTGGGCTAGAGATTGCATTAATATCAACTGACAGCCCTTCTCATAAAGATGAAGTATAACCTAATTTGATATTGACGACCTACGACCGCCTCCCGAAAAGGAAAACCGAGTCAAAGGTTATCCTTTTTACTTGGTCCTAGCTGCCATTCTGGACTATTGCCCTCAAGAACAGCTTTTTTTCTCCTATCTTTTTTAAGATTTCCCCCGTCCCGGACCGTGGACGCTATCCCAGCAGGGGTAAAACTTTTGTATTAGGGACTACACCAATGATAAGAAATTATTCAATCAATCGATCGGGTGACATTCTAGGCTATGATTTCCCTGACTATAGTTATTTCTCTACATTAAGGAAAATCTACGATGACAACCTTTCCCATCGATTTGAGTGCCTATAAACCCATCAGTCTCGACCCCAGTAACCCCACCCTCACCGACGACCAAAGAAGCGCCCTAAAAGCCAATATCCAACTTTGTCGCGATGCTATCATCTTTTTTACTGCCACGGGTGCGGCCCGGGGTGTGGGTGGACACACCGGCGGTCCCTACGATACCGTCCCGGAAGTGGTGATTCTCGATGCTCTTTTCCGCAGTCAACCTAGTCAATTTGTACCAATCTTCTTCGATGAAGCAGGACACCGCGTCGGTACTCAATATCTCATGTCTGCGTTAGAAGGTTCTTTACCCGCAGAACAATTAATGCACTACCGCGAGGCCAATTCTAAACTCCCCGGACACCCGGAATTAGGATTAACCCCCGGTGTCAAATTTAGTTCTGGCCGTTTAGGACATATGTGGCCCTACGTTAACGGTGTCGCTTTAGCTAACCCCGGAAAAACCGTTTTTTGTTTAGGTTCCGATGGTTCTCAACAGGAAGGCAATGACGCGGAAGCTGCCCGTTTAGCCGTGGCTCAACACATTAATGTTAAGCTGATTATTGATGATAATGATGTGACGATTGCCGGTAATCCTTCCAAATATTTACCCGGTTATGATGTGGCTAAAACTCTCACCGGCCATGGTCTAAAAGTGTTAGTGGGAGATGGGGAAGATATCGATAGTTTGTATCGCAATATCTGTGAAGCAATTAATACTCCGGGCCCGATTGCGATTATTAATAAACGTCCCATGTGTCCCGGTATTGAAGGTTTAGAAGGTTCTAACCACGGTCATGATGTGATTTCTGTCCCCTTGGCTTTAAAATATTTAGAGGCAAAAGGACACAGTGCCGCCGTGGAATATCTCAACAGTATTAAGAAGCCTTCTAATGACTATAAATTCCTCGGTTCTGGGGATAAATGGGGTTCTAACCGCAATGTTTTCGGCGAAGCAGTAGTCAGTCTTTTAGGCAAAATGAGCGAGGAAGAACGCAAGGCTAAGGTATTAGTAGTAGATAGCGATTTAGAAGGTTCCTGTGGTTTGAAAATTATCCACGATAAACATCCCGAAGTGTTTATTCCTTCTGGTATTATGGAACGGGGCAATCTTTCGGCAGCCGCTGGTTTTGGTATGGAAAAAGGTAAACAGGGAATTTTCGCCACCTTTGCCGCTTTTCTAGAAATGTGTATTTCTGAAATCACCATGGCCCGCTTGAATTATTCTAATCTTTTGTGTCATTTTTCCCATTCTGGTATCGATGACATGGCCGATAATACCTGTCACTTTGGTTTGAATAATTTCTTTGCCGATAATGGACTCGATGACGGTTACGAAACCCGTCTTTATTTCCCGGCCGATGCGGCACAAATGACCGCTTGTGTCGAGGCAACTTTCCATCAACCCGGTTTACGTTTTATCTTCTCGACTCGTTCTAAAACTCCCAATATTCTTGATACTAACGGCCATAATTTCTTTGGCGATGGTTACACCTTTGTTCCCGGAAAAGATGAAGTAATTCGGGAAGGCACTGCCGGTTATATCATCAGCTTTGGCGATGGTTTATACCGCGCTTTAGATGCAGTGGAACGTCTAAAACAAGAAGGGATCGACGTGGGTTTAATTAATAAACCGACTCTCAATGGGGTGGATGAAGAAATTATCGCTAAAGTTGGTAATTCTCCCTTTGTTTTAGTGGTAGAAGCATTTAACCGTCGTACGGGTTTAGGTAGCCGTTATGGTTCTTGGTTACTCGAACGCGGTTTAACTCCTAAATACGCCTACATCGGTACTCACCATGAAGGTTGTGGCGGTTTATGGGAACAATTCCCCCACCAAGGTATTGACCCAGTTGGTATCATTAGTAAAGTTAAATCTTTAATCGCTTAGATAGTATTTTAGGGTGGGCTTTAATCAGTTATCAGTTATCAGTAGAATTATTGTAAATTAATTATATGTTATAGTGGTGGTTTAACTAATTTTTTTGGAAAAATTAGTTAGTTATTAAGTTTGTTTTAAATAAAAACTTGAAGTTTTACTTTTAACTCAAAACTCTTTAGATATGCTTTAATTTGGTTATCAAAACCTCTTTATTTGAGCGGCACAAACTATCTTAATTTTTATAATTGAGAATAAATTCTCCTGATTAATTACAATTCTCCTTCACTGGATTAATGTTTGGCAACTTTTAAGAAATGTGAAGATATGTTCTATAGTCATTTCAATTAAGATTGAGAATATCAATCCCAGAGTTCATAAGGATTTTGTTGGTCTAGATTGTATCAGACTTATCTGAAATGACTATATTCTTTTTTTAACTTCTATCTAAAAATCAATAAAAAAGCCAAACCGTCTGTTTTACCATAAAAAAATTATGCAAGGGGTCTATTGGCGACGATTAAGCAAAGACTACGAGGATTGACCCGAAACTCTTCCCCTGAGCTACGTTGAACAGTTCGAGGCGTTTATTTATCTCGGCATGATTCGACTCATGTTGAGGCGGCTTGCCTAGACAACTAGGCTACCTGTGACCCTTTTCAAACATCCTCTTAGTTAAAATCTAAGGGTTTTGTTAGTTTTTTAGTATTTCTGTAGGGAGGAAGTCCCAGAATAGTGACTCCTAAAAACCGACTCCTAACCCCAGCTACCAACTTTTTCAGCAGACCCTAATTATATATTGGCTTCAAAAACGGGACAATAGCCTTCGGCAACCACTTTAAAACCGTAGAGGGGAGAAGCGGGATTCCAACAGCGCTGACTTTTGTAGTGGACACAGACACGACAGCAATCCATCTCCTCTAAAGCTTTGGTGATGCGATTGGGACTCTCGCTTAATAATTCCCGTTGGGAGACTCCCCGCAATAATAATTCTTCCCCTTGCCAGCGTGCTTCTACCAGTCCCGTATCGGCGAAATTACTCCACCGGGGATCCCGGGTGATCGACTCTGGTAAGGTGATAGTGACGATCGAATCCGATTCATTTAATTCTCCCTCATAGTGACTGGGGGCCGGGGGTGTCGGTTGCATAAAGCGATCGCCAATAGGCAATTCCACCAGGGTTCCCACGGCCGGAGAATGGAGTTGATAACGGCTTTGTAATTCTTCTAAACTGGTCAAATCCGCTAGATATAGGGGGGAGCCATGGACGAACATGATATGCTGCGGTCGCAGGTTATGGATTAGTTGGGTGGTGTTGCGACTATCGCTATGTTCAGCCAGTAGATAGGTTTCTTGGCTAATTAATCGCGAACGCTGTGCCGCTTTTAATCGGGGATTCTCCGGGTTGATATCGTGCAGGTGTTGGGGAACTAACATTAACCAAGGTTTATCCCCTTGCAGATATTTACTCACCTCCTCTAGGCGATCGATTAGTAAAATTATCGGAGTGGTTCCCCCTAGAGGTGTCGGTTTTTCTGGCAACCTTCGCAACCGGGGACAGATGCGCTCATCCCAAAATAAGGGCTGATGTTTGGCAAAATTCTGGACAGATGCGGGAAATTGTGGTAGAATTTCTAGGTAGGCATCGCAAGCTTTAGCGATCTTGCCCCCAACCCAGATATCAATATCGCGACCCGTGAATTGATGATGCGATCGCAGTAATTTTAAAATTTCTTGACCCAATCCCAAAGCGGGGACGGGTAGTAAGACATTTTGCCCCTCAGCGATCGCATGATAGATGCGATTCATCAACTGTTTTTCCTGCTGTCGTCGGTGGGGATGGCGTTCTGTGCCGTAACTGCCTTCAATAATCAGCACATCGGGGGATATTCCCCGCAGCAGATCGATCGATAATCCTTCCACCAGTTGAAAATTAGATAGGGAAAAATCGCCGGTATAGAGGACTTTATAGGTACGTTTGGGGGTTTTGTAGGTGAATAAGACCACGGCGGCCCCGGATAGGTGGCCGGCCGGAAAAATCTCGACGGTGAGATCATCAAAGAGAGTGATCGGTGATCGCCATGGCCAACCCTGACAGAAACTGCCGATTTCCTCGGCAGAATCGGGCCATTGTAGGGGCAGCAGTTGTACTGTCACCTCACTGGCATAAACTGGCAATTGGGGATAGGTCTGATGGAGAGCCATTAACCCACGGATGTGATCGCTGTGGGCATGACTACAGAACACCAGATCTACGGGTGGTTTTTTGTTTTCGGTCAGGGGTTGCATATCGGCCAAACCGCAATCTAAAAGTATGCGATAGGGACCGATTTTCAGTAGGAGACAAACCCCTTCCGATGCGTGACCGACACCAAAAGGTAAACAGGATAAAAGGGATTTTGACCCCCAGACAGCAGTAGAGCGTTGAACCATGGCAACCCTGATTATGATGACTGGTTAGTGAGCCGAACCGTTGCCATCGTAGTTATCGCTATCATAAAAACCGTTGCGGGTGCCGAAAAAGAGACAGGAGACGGTGAATACAGCCGTTAATGCCAACAGGATTAATTTGATGTCCATATAATTTAGTGCAACTCCTCAGAGGGTAATCTCCCCTCATACTAACTCAACTTTTTCGGTTCTTAGCAGCTAGGTTTCGGATTTGACCATGGGCGCTCACCCTCTTTTAATAATTAAACTTGCCAGTAATTTGTGATGATTTCAGCAAAAACTACTGGTAATTGTCGGAAAGACTAGCATCTTTTGTCATAATATAGCAAACCTAAATGAGTTGTGAAAAGGCATCAAATCTTTTCAAATTTCCTAACTTGACAAAGATTATATTTGGCAAAAAATTGATCGATTTAAGTCTGAATTGCATCCCTGTCTAATCTACCTTTATAGAATACCTCATTCGGGGTACGATAGTCAAGACATTTTCGAGGACGATTGTTAATTAAGTTTACGGCTCTTTCTACCTCCTCTGGTTCAACGATTTTCAAATTCGTTCCCTTGGGAAAAAATTATCTCAATAGTCCATTAGTAGGCTCGTTTAATCCCCTCTCCCAAGAATGATAAGGAGTAGCAAAATAAAAATCTGCTCCTAGTTTCTGACTCAACTCTTGATGTCCACAAAATTCTTTGGCCTTGTCATAAGTAAAGATTTTTCTTTCAGTAACTGAGGAGCCTTTCTTTGTCAAATCTTGAGGTTGATGCTTTTCATTTTTGAATTGGCGTTTTAAGATTCACTAATAATTGCTGACTGATTGTCGGTATTTCTGCAAATGTGAGATGCGATCATGGTTTCAAAACTATTCATACTAAATCCGTTGAGTAACGCACAGAAAACGGGTTTCTCCGAGAAACCCGTTTTCTACTCATGCACTCATGCAAAACGGAGAATAAATAATCAGTTTTTAATAACTGGATTTAGTATCAGGATTATTTATTGCTTGATTAACTTGGGTGATTTGGGTTTGAAAATATTGTTCACGATAACGGATAGCTTGGGCTAATTCCGCACCTTTTTGGAAAGCGATTAAAGCTTGGGGATAATTTTTTCTCTCTAGATAAATTTGACCGATTTGATCGTAGGTGTTCATTAAACCGTAGTAATTGTAACCCAATTCATGGACTTTAATTAATTCTTGATAGATTTGTAAAGCATAATCCACCTGTTGATAACTTTTATAAAGTTCCGCTAACTTATTTAAAGCTTCTCCTGCGGTGCCGTACTGTTGTAAAGCAAAAGCGAGAGAATAGGCTTCTTGAAAGTTTTGGCTGGCTTTATTTGCATCTTTTAAAGCTTGATAATCCAAACCAATTTGAATTTTTAGATCGGGGATTAACTGTATTTGCTGATTTCTGATCTCGGTTTCAGCTATTTCTTCTTTAATTTTTACTGCGTTAGCTGGTTGCAGAGATTCTCGATAAATTTCTGCTAGTCTTTGCAGATAAATTCCTTGATTTAAAGAATTATTCTGCGCCTTAGAAAGAGTTAATAATTCCTCGTAAACTGGGGCGGCTTTTTGATAATCAAAACGGGATAAATGAATTTGACCAAGTTGATTTAAAGTTGCTTCTACTGCCAGATTATCCCCAGATTTTCTGGCATTAGCTAGGATTTTATCATAGACAATTATCGCCTCATTAAAAGCTCGTACCTGTTGATAGGATGTACCTAGTAATGCTAATAATTCCCCGTCCATTGTCTGGTTAATTTCTGCGGTTTGTTGCACAGTTTTTAAACGAGCAGTAATTAATTTAACATCCTCGGTTCGATCTCGATTCCAAGCTGCTAACCCCACTTTTCCCAAAGATTTTACTTCTTCTTTGGCTCCTAAATAACGATTTAATTTAATCACTTCATACCAGATAGGAAAAGCTTCCTCATTTAATCCCGCATCGTATTTAGCTTGAGCTTCAGCATCCCGTTGATCGATGTATAATAACAGTTGACGATGCTCCAAGGGAGTTAAAGGGCGATCGATTGCGGGTAATAAAGGACTTTTTAGGGGAGTTTCGAGGGGATTGGGTGCAGGGGTTTCTGTTTGTGCTAGGAGAGGAAGGGAAGTACCGATCAAACAGAGCCATAAACTGAGAGAAAAACGTAGCATAATAGATTGATAAGAGCGTAGTAGAGGATGATATTTTGTGATCGATCGATTCTATAAGAGACTGACTGCCGAAAATTGCCGTTTGCCAATTTTGGGTTTAATTGCTAGTTTGATTGTAACCTTTAGTCTGGCTGCCTGTGGTGTCTCCCCACAAGTTTTGGCAGAACAACGAATGTTTCTACCCCTCTCGATCGAGTTTTTGGGAGAATATCAATTACCACAAGCGGATTATCAGGGGACAAGGGTGGGGGGATTATCGGCAATTAGCTATGATCGCAGCAATAACCGCTTTTATCTCCTCAGTGATGATCGTTCTCAGAAAGCTCCGGCCCGCTTTTATCGGGCTAGTTTGCAGATAAATGATGAAAAAATCGAAAAAGTGAATTTAGAGGCAGTCACGTTCCTAAAAGATGGCAAGGGAGAAACTTTTAAAAAGGGATCGATCGACCCGGAAGGTATCGCTTTTTCGCCCCGACAAACTTTGTTTATTTCCAGTGAAGGTGCGGTTAAAGAGGGAATTGCTCCTTTTATTGCTGAATTTGATTTACAGGGACAATTAAAGGAGTCTTTATTAATTCCTAATCGCTTTTTACCGGATGATAGCAATCAAAAAGGAATACAGGATAATTTAGGGTTTGAATCCTTAACTTTAGGGATTACCAGCACCCTCAAAGACGATCCTTTTCGTTTGTTTACTGCCACAGAAAGCGCTTTAATTCAAGATAGTCCCACGGGAAAAAGAGCAGAAAATCTCAGAGTGCGACTTCTTCATTATGTGATTGATCCGATTGGTGCGCCTGTGTTAGTATCGGAACAGTTGTATGTGTTAGATGAGCCTCCCAGTAGTGCGAGATACTACGGTTTAACGGAATTACTAGCTTTAGAAAAAGAGGGTTATTTTCTCAGTTTAGAGCGAACTTTTGGTTTAGAAGGTTTTGGAGCGAAACTATTTCAGGTAGTTAACGGGAGTGCCACTGATACCTCGAAAATCGCCAGAATACCGGGGGAATTAGAAGCTTTACAGGTGCAACCCTTGCGGAAAAAATTATTACTAGATTTAGGGACTTTGGGGATTGATTTAGATAATTTGGAAGCAATGACCCTCGGTCCAAGATTAGCTGATGGTAGTCGCTCTTTGATTTTAGTCAGTGATGATAATTTTAATCCGAATCAGGTCAATCAGTTTTTACTCTTTCGACTCAAGGAAAAATAAACAAGAGATGGTTAATTGCCTCACCTATCTCCTTCTGGGAGAAGGTTTGGGGTGAGGACTACCAATAAAGAAAAAGGGGATAAATAGTCGGTTTAAAGACAAAACGGCCGATTAATAATCACTTTTTTCGATATCTTTGCGAATATCATTCAGGTCAATATAGCGATCGGTAGCGTTGCGTAATTCCCTAGCGATCATCCCTTCCGTAGAAACTACGGTAATATGAGTATTTTTAGAGCGCAATAGTTCGATCGCTCGTTCAAAATCGCCATCACCGCTAAATAAAATCACTCGATCGTATTGATCGACGGTATTAAACATATCGACGACAATTTCGATGTCTAAATTAGCTTTCTGGGAAAAACGACCGGAACTATCATCATAATATTCTTTCAAAATTTTTGTTCTCACCGTATAACCCAAACTAATTAAAGCATCGCGAAAACCTCTTTGATCTTGGGAATCTTTTAAACCCGTGTACCAAAAGGCATTAATTAACATAATATTCGGGTCGTTGGTGAAGTAATTTAACACCTTGCGCGGGTCAAAAAACCAACCATTTTTTTGTTGAGCATAAAACATATTATTGCCATCCACAAAAATCGAAAGGCGATCTTTCGGACGGGTGCCACCATTACAATGACAAAGACCGGCTTCTGTCATACAAAATACATACCTAATTTCTTATAGAGTTTAACTATAAAATTACCTTTTATTGACATACTCCCACCGTCAAGCTACGCTGTGACGGGGGATTCTTGACCTATCACTATCGGAAATTCCTTGCTCGACGAGACAACTTAGATTCTCAATGTCTCCACTGAAAATCCAGAGGCCGGACTCTCCCAAGGCGTTTGGGTCGGTTTCTGTTTGCCCAACAGTACCGTTGAGATGATTTCCCAAATATTGCAACCCTTTTTTAAGAATGTTGATGGCTGCATTATGATCCCTATCTAAGACTGTTTTACAGTTAGGACATTGATGAGTTCTAGTGCTTAATGTTTTTTGAACTCTCGTCCCACAAACTGAACAATCTTGGCTAGTAAAATGGGGAGGAACAGCAATACAAACAATCCGATAAATCTTGGCAAAATAATTCAACCATTCAGTGAATTGATACCAAGAAGCATCAGAAATCGACTTAGATAGCTTACGGTTTTTGACTAAGTTTCTTACCTTTAAAGCCTCATAGACTACCAGATCATTAGACTGGACTAACGCCAAAGCGTCTTTAATTGCTTTGTCTTTACGTTGTCTTGATACTTTCAGGTGAAGCCTAGCTACTTTTATCCGTTGCTTGTGATAGTTTTTAGACTGTTTCTTTCCTTGACGAAATCGTTTTGATAATCTCCTTTGTGCTTTTTTAAGTCGTTTTTCTGACTTGCTTAAATAACGTGGATTCTCTACAGTATTACCTTGGGCATCGGTATAAAATTCCTTTAACCCTAAGTCAATTCCTGTTATTTGTCCCGTTGGTTTATGGGATTCTTGCCGCTCTACGTCAATCAAAAACTGGCAATAATAACCGTCAGCACGTCTAACAACTCTTACCCGTTTAATCTGTTGTTCTGAATAATAAACTAATGTCTTTTGACTACACCATAAATCAAATTCTCCTGCTTTAAAGCCATCAGTAAATCTGATTTTACGTCGATCATCAGATAGTTTGTAGCCTGTTAGTTTATACTCAACCGAACGGCTATGCTTTTTAAACCGAGGAAACCCCTTTTTTCCCGGTATCTTAGCATGACAATTCTGGTAAAACCGATTAATTGATTGCCAGGCTCTATCAGCAGCCGATTGACGAGCTTGAGAGTTTAATTTATTAACCCAAAGAGTCTCTTTATTGTTAGCTAGTACCGCGCAAAGTTTTTGGAGATCATTGCGGGTTGTCCCTTGATTTGACCTCCAATAACGAACACAAGAGTTACGCACAAACTGAGAAGTTTTGATCGCTTCATCAAGCTGGTGATATTGCTCTGGTGTTCCGTTTTTTAACTTTGCTTCTACGACTAGCATCTAACAATCCTTGACCTTTGGCTAAGTTAATTATAACACAGTTTACCCACAGATGGTAGAATTAAACCGATGCTCCGTTGCTAATATTCTGGTCGGATTTCATCCCCCGCAAAGGTGAGTATCTTGTCGAAAAATGTAGCGGGGGCATTCATCCGACATTTTAGGTAATTTTACGGGGGAAAATAACTATTCTTTGAGGAATAGCGGTGATTTGAGAGCAAAAAGATAGCAACTATAGGGAGGCACAATTATTTGTAGGATGGGTTAGCGGTAGCGTAACATAATCGGGCGTTGGGTTTCATGCTTCAACCCAACCTACGTTCATCTTATATTTAATTCCACCCACCCACTTAGGAGACAAATTAGATAATAGTTTCGGAATAATTAAAAGTGATAATAGGGGGATTGTACAGTAATTAGGTCATTTTGATAATCTTTCTCGATAGATGAGCATCAACAAGGCTGGTTAGATCAGGTAGGAACACCAATCACTCCAACCTCCAGAATATAGCTTAACATTCTCGTATCCGGCTAGGGTCAGGGAAAAGATATTAACACAGGCTGTCACTCCTGAACCACAGTAGAGGATAATTTCTCGATCGCCTTGCCGCTCTTGCCAACGTTGTGTTTGCAGGTCCTGGGGTTGGGAAAAACCCTGACTATCGGTGACTTCTAACCAGGGATAATTAAGCGCCCCCTCGATGTGGCCCGCGATCGGATCGATCGGTTCCCTTTCACCCCGATAGCGATCGCTTTCCCTGGCATCAATTAACACCACTCCCCCTTGCTCTTTTTGCCTTTTTACCTCTTCGATCGTAACTACCCAATCCTGTTGAACTTGGGGGAGAAAAGCGCCGGTTTTCGGCACAGGTATCTGATTAGAGACGGGATAACCGGCATTTAACCAATTTTGCCAACCACCATCGAGAATGCTGACTCGTTCATGGCCCAGATAACGTAATAACCACCAGAGACGACTGGCAAAGGCAAAACGGGAGGAATCGTAGGCGATAACATGGGTTTGACCAGAAATCACCCCTAAAGAGCTTAATTTAGCGGCTATCGTCTGCGGATTCGGTAAAGGATGACGGCCGCCATGACGGGCAATGGGAGCCGATAAATCGCGATCGAGGTGTAAATAGAAGGAATTTTCAATATGATTGGCTAAATACTCTTGATAACCGAGCTCGGGATCGTTTAATTGAAAACGACAGTCAATAACCATCAGATCGGGGCGATCGAGATTAGTTAGTAACCAACTAGGAGAAACGAGGGGTGCGATCGGATTCATGGCGGGAAAATTGTTTAATAATTAACAGACAGTTGCGCTGATCTTCGCTGCGAGTATAACTGAGTTGATCGGCGATTTTTTGGAGGATCGGCAGTCCTTGCCCATGACCAGAGAAACTATAGTCATGATAGGCGTTTTTCTCGATAAAGTCCTCTAAATCGAAGACGGAACCCCGATCCCAGATGCGAATTTCCATCTGGTGAGGGGTAATCTCAATCTCGATCTCGATCGGGATTTCGGGGGGGAGGTGTCGGTGAGCGTGACGGACTGCATTGGTAAAACCTTCGGCAAGAGCAAGCTGACACTGGAGCCAGTCTTTTTGGGGAATGCCCGTCGGTTCAAGTTGCTGAAAATATTTTAAAACGGTATCTAAGGACCTGAGATCGCTATCTACCTGAAAAGAAATCTTCACCCCCAGCTTACCTCTGCAATGCCTTACGCTAGAAGTTATACCATTTTTCCCCAACTATGAATGATGTGTTAGCTCGATTCTGGATTTAATCTTCTCTTGAGGGACAAGCAAAGTCATCCGTCAGGGAGTCCGAGGTAAGCAGTAAGATTGAGATAGTCGAGTTACAAAAAAGATGGTACGAATTCTAGTAATTGATGATGATGGAGTAATTCAAACGTTCCTGAGACGAGCTTTGCAGAAGGAATACGAGGTTTTTGTTGCCAGTGATGGGGAAGAAGGATTAAAGCAAGCGGGGCAACTAAAACCGGCGATGATTATTTGTGATTGGATGATGCCGGGGATCGATGGGTTGGAAGTTTGCCGGCAAATTAAGCTTAATCCCCAACTGTCAACGACTTTTTTTATCCTCTTAACTTCTTTGGGATCGGTGGAGGATCGGGTGAAGGGATTGGATGCGGGGGCCGATGATTTTTTGTGTAAACCGATCGAAATTAATGAGTTAAAAGCGCGTGTGCGAGCGGGAATGCGTTTGCATCAATTAAGTCATGATCTGCAAGCACAAAAACAATTACTAGAAATCGAGTTAGCCGAGGCGGCGGACTATGTGCGATCGCTGTCGCCAGAACCTTTTATTTCTCCAAAACTTGCTATCGATTTTCGCTTCCTTCCTTCTCGTCAATTGGGGGGCGATGGCTTTGATTATTATTGGTTAGATAATGACCATTTGGTGTTATATCTTTTAGATGTGGCGGGCCATGGTTTACGAGCGGCTTTACCTTCCCTTTCCGTAATTAATTTACTCCGTTCCCGTGGTTTAAGTCAGGTGAATTACTATGAACCTAATCAGGTTTTACAAGGGTTAAATCAAGTTTATCAAATCAGTCCTAAGAATGATAAATATTTTACTATTTGGTACGGAATTTATGATCGGAAACAACAACAGTTAACCTATGCCAGCGCCGGTCATCCCCCAGCAGTTCTCCTGACTCAAAAACCTTTTGGCCAGATGATTGAAACCAGACTGAAAGCCCCCGGTTTTCCCATCGGGATGTTTCTAGAAGCAGAATATATTAATCAGGTTCAATCCCTGAATTTACCCAGTAGTCTTTATCTTTTTAGCGATGGAATTTACGAGATCGATTGTGCTGATGGTAGGATGTGGGGACTAGAAAACTTTATTCAATCTTTACGAAATTATCACTGTAATTCCGCCAAAAATCTCGATAATTTTATTGGAGAAATTCAAGCTTTACAATTTGATGGCAATTTTAAGGATGATCTTTCGATTATGCAGGTGGATTTTCGCTGATTAACTTCCTAAAATTTTTTGTTCTAATTCTTCTCGGTTATTGAAAATTTCAAAAACTCGATCCATATCAGTCAATTCAAATAACATTTTGATCTGATCATTAATCGAGCAGATCAATAGTTTACCCCCCGCAGAACGCACGGTTTTTAAGGATAAAACTAGCGCCCCTAAACCAGAACTATCCATAAAGGTGACATCCTTAAAGTCAACGATAATAACCTCGGAACCTCCCTGCACGGCTTCGGCAATTTCTTGGCGAAATTCGCTGGCTTGGTTGCCATCTAAAATACCGGATGGTTGAATAACTTTGATGGAAGAACTCATAAAAAAAAGGAAAAATTAAATGTTTTCTACCTGCTCACTGATAACTGCTCGCTGAAATCTGCTGATAGCAGCCAATCTTTAACTATTTTTAACATATTAGGGTCAAGAAAAGCGCAAAATTAAAAATAGGAATTTTTGAAACTGTATGGAAAGTTACGATGTCATCCTCATCGGTGCGGGGCATAATGGTTTAGTTTGTGCCGCCTATCTCCTCAAAGCCGGTTATCGCGTCCTCCTTCTCGAACAGCGTAGCGTACCGGGAGGAGCGGCTACCACAGAAGCGGTTATCCCGGATCTGGCCCCCGATTTTAAGTTTAATCTCTGTGCGATCGATCACGAATTTATTTTTTTGGGGCCGGTAATTGAGGAATTAGAGCTAAAACGCCACGGATTAGAGTATTTATTCTTCGATCCTACCGTTTTTTGTCCCCATCCTTCTGGCCAATATTTTCTTTCCTATCGCTCTCTGGAAAAAACTCACGCCGCAATTGCCCAGTTTTGTCCGCGAGACGCCGATCGCTACCTTCAGTTTATCGACTATTGGGGACAGTTGATGAATGCGATCGGGCCTTGGTTTAACGCTCCACCTCAAGATTTGCTCAGAATCGCCCGCAATTATAACTCTAGTGCCTTAGCTAGTGTCTGGAAAGCGATCGGCTCGAAAAAGAAACTGCTCGACTTCATCCGCACGATGATTACTTCCCCCGAAGATGTCCTTAATGAGTGGTTCGAAAGCGAATTTGTCAAAGCACCCCTGGCTCGTCTAGCGGCAGAAATTGGCGCTCCTCCCTCCCAAAAAGGCATTACCTCCGGGATGATGATGATGGCGATGCGTCACTCCCCCGGGGTGGCTCGCCCTCGTGGTGGTACGGGCGCACTAACCGAGGCTCTGGTGAAATGCGTTATTAGTCTCGGTGGGGTGATTTTAACCGAGCAGAAAGTTAAACAGATTCTAATCGAGGAAGGACAAGCGATCGGGGTTAGGGTGGACTCTGGAGGTGAATATCTGGCAAAAGCGGGTGTTATCTCTAATATTGACGCTAGACGAGTTTTTTTACAGTTAGTCGCTCCCGCCGATGTGGATGCCGCCGATCCGGAATTGCGAGAAAGGGTAGAACGGCGAATTGTCAATAACAATGAAACAATTCTTAAAATTGACTGCGCTCTCGCCGAAGCGCCAAGGTTCGAGGCTTACGATCACAAAGAGGAGTATTTACAGGGAACGATTCTCATCGCCGATTCCGTGCGTCACGTTGAACAAGCCCACGCTTTAACGATTTTGGGGCAGATTCCCGACGAAAATCCCTCGATGTACCTAGATGTCCCCACTATTCTCGATCCGTCTATGGCTCCCCAGGGCAAGCATACCCTCTGGATCGAATTTTTTGCCCCCTATCAGATTGCCGGGGCCGAGGGAACGGGATTAAACGGCACGGGATGGACAGAAGAATTAAAAAATCGCGTGGCCGATCGAGTTCTTGATAAACTGGCCGATTATGCTCCCAATCTCAAATCTTCGATCATTGCCCGTCGGGTGGAAAGTCCGGCCGAATTAGCTAGTCGTTTGGGTTCCTATAAAGGTAATTACTATCATCTTGATATGACCTTAGATCAGATGATTTTCCTGCGTCCTTTACCGGAAATAGCTAACTATAAAACCCCCATTAAAAACCTTTATTTAACTGGGGCAGGAACTCACCCCGGCGGCTCAATTTCGGGAATGCCGGGGCGTAATTGCGCTCAGGTTTTTCTGCGGGATCAAAGCACTTTTCTGCAAAGATTATTTAACTAGGGTTGGCTGAATAACTGGACTTCCCCGTTGACAAAAGGCCATAACCTGTGCTGTAGAAGGGATTAAGAGAATTTCCGCCGCCCCGTTACTGGGTACAAATCAGGGAAACTCCCAATAAATCTAACG
>NZ_SFBO01000081.1:0-4340 GCF_007095705.1 Microcystis sp. Msp_OC_L_20101000_S702 | reverse complement strand
CCTCCTATTAGTCGTCGTCAACTTCACCTGATGGTTTTTTCTAAAGGTGGTAAACGACGTAAATATGGTGGCTCTACCACAAGACATGGGTTCCGTAAAGGAGATTTAGTTTCTTCTCCTAAAGGAATTGGTTATGTTAGTGGAGATACCGAAAAACAGTTATCTGTAAGCGATGCCAATGGTCAACGATTGGGACAGATAGCCGTTAGCAAGATTCAGTTAATTCGTCGTTCTAACGGTTTAATTGTTTCTCACTGACTTATGTAAAGCCGCCCTCCGCTATCGCTAAAGGGCGGGGTTTCAGACCCAATTTTTCGATGACAAACCCAACTTCCTCGACTCCTTTTAGCTATCAAGTAGGCGGGAGCTTACCTGCCGAATATCGTGGGTATGTAGAGCGACAGGCCGATCGCGAATTGTACGATCGCCTGAAATCAGGAGAATATTGTTTTGTCTTTAACTCGCGGCAGATGGGCAAGTCTAGTTTGCGGGTGCGGGTGATGCAGAAGTTAGCGGCAGAGGGGGTGGCTTGTGCGGTCATTGACCCGCAAACCCGGGGAACCAGTTTGAGCGAGGATCAGTGGTATGCCGGAACAATAAAACGCTTGATCGATGATTTGCATTTACAAGAGAAAATCGATTTTTCGAGTTGGTGGAAGGATCTGGCGGCTCAGTCGATTTCGGCGGTCGAACGCTTTACTTATTTTATCGATCGCGTATTGCTGGCAGAACTCTCGCAAGATGTCGTCATTTTTGTCGAAGAAATTGATAACCTGCTCAGTCTCAAGTTTGATACCGATGGTTTTTTCATTCTGATTCGCTCTTTCTTTGAGCGGCGGGCGGAAGATCTGCGTTATCGGCGGCTGACTTTTGCGTTTTTAGGGGTGGCAACACCTTCCGATCTGATTGTCAGTAAGCATAGTTTGGCGTTTAATATCGGTCGGGCGGTGGAGATGAGTGGCTTTCAACTCCAGGAAGCTCAACCGTTGATGCAGGGTTTGGTGGGCAAGGTGGACGATCCGCAGGCGGTGCTGCAAGCGGTGTTGTATTGGACGGGGGGACAGCCGTTTTTGACGCAGCGGGTCTTGAATTTGGTAGTGCAGGAGGCAGATTTGCGCCTATCGCCCCCAGATTTGGTGGCGCAGGTGGTGACGAGCCAGCTTATCGATAATTGGGAGGCGCAGGACGTGCCGCCGCATTTGAAAACGATTCGAGACAGGATTTTACGCAGTGACGAACGGCTGCGGGGGCGACTGCTAGGGATTTATCAGCAAGTTTTGGATGCTGAACCCCCCCCTCTCCCCATCCCCCCCCTCTCCCCATCCCCGCCTCTCTCATCCAGAAAGGAAGGGGGGATCATTGCCGATGAGAGCTATGAGCAAATACAACTGCGGCTGACGGGTTTGGTGGTGAAGCGAGAGGGCAGGTTGAAAGTCTATAACCCCATCTACGCGCAGGTGTTTAATGGGCAGTGGGTGGCTCGCGCTTTGGCGGATTTGCGTCCGGGGTTTTATGGGGAGGCGTTTAAGGCTTGGCAGGAGGCACAAGAGGAGCAGAAAGAGTCGTTTTTGTTGCGGGGACAGGCGTTGAGAGATGCGGAGACTTGGGCAAAAGGAAAGCGTTTGAGTAAAGAAGATGAACGCTTTTTAGATGATAGCCAGGATGTCGAAAAACTGGATATGGAAAGGCGGTTGGCGGCGGAAACGGAAGCGAATCAGATTTTGACGGCGGCGAGGGAACAGGCGGAAACAGAATTAGAAACAGCGAACCAAGCATTATTAGAAACAAGGGAGGAATCCGACAAAATCATCAAAAAAGCCAATCGACGGAATAAGCTTAGTTTGTTGGGGGCATTGGGAGCTATTGCCATTGCTGCTATTGCCGTTCCTATTTCGATAAAGGCGGTAGATGATTTGAAAATAGCATGGCAGGATGTACAAGAAGCGGAGGGAGAAAAAAAACAACTTGAACAAGATAAAGACCAACTTAATAAGGATAAAATCAGTCTCAATCGCAGTTTAGAGCAAACTAAAACTAACAAAAAGCAGGCAGACATAAACGCACAAAAAGCAAAACAGTTACAGCTAGAAGCAGAACAGAAATTGAAACAAGTTAATCAAAATTTAGTTGCAGAAAAGAAGCACCTAAAGCAAGTTACTGAAATAGCTCAAGTCACTATCAAAGCAAAAGAACAACAGGTTCAAGAAGTTGAGAAACAATTTACAGAAGCGACCAAAAACACACAAGATGCCCGAAACGAGTCCAAAATAGCAAGGGAAGAGAAACAGCAAGCACAGACTCAACTATTAGAAGCACAGACTCAAATATCAGAAGCACAGACTCAAATATCAGAAGCACAGACTCAACTATCAGAAGCACAGACTCAACTATCAGAAGCACAGACTCAACTCAATTCAGTGAAAGATTCAGTAAGTCAAACTCTTGCTTTACTTGATGAAGTCAGAAATCAAGTCGAAGTACCTACAGAAAGAGATTCTGGTATTCTTGTCACTGTGAAGGTAGATGTTAGGCAATTCACTTTAACTCATCAGCGACTACAAGCTACTGCACAGAGTATTGGCATCTCTATAGAAAAAGTTAGTCCTATAACTTTAACTCATCAGCGACTACAAGCTACTGCACAGAGTATTGGCATCTCTATAGAAAAAGTTAGTCCTAGATCAAACATTTCATCCATCAATAACTTAGGAGCAAATTATGCCAATTTAGGGGAGTATGAAAAAGCAATCGCTTTCTATCAACAAGCTTTAGATATGAGTAGAAAGATTGGCGATCATCTTGCAGAAAGTTCAAACATCAATAACTTGGCTGCTCTCTATAGTGTATTAGGTAGGTATGGCGAAGCCGAACCTCTTTACAAAGAAGCATTGGCTATTAAGAAGCAACAGTTAGGAGACAACCATCCCGATGTGGCACAAACTCTTAATAACCTAGCAACACTTTACCGTATCCAAGGAAGATACAGTGAAGCTGAACCTCTTTTACAACAGTCTTTAGTTATCATGAAGCAACAGTTAGGTCCAAACAATCCTGATGTCGCTCAAAGTCTCAACAACCTAGCAGAACTTTACCTATCCCAAGGAAGATACAGTGAAGCTGAACCTCTTTTAAAACAGTCTTTAGCTATCAGGAAACAACAGTTAGGAGACAACCATCCTGATGTCGCTCAAAGTCTCAACAACCTAGCAGAACTTTACCTATCCCAAGGAAGATACAGTGAAGCTGAACCTCTTTTACAACAGTCTTTAGCTATCAGGAAACAACAGTTAGGAGACAACCATCCTGATGTCGCTCAAAGTCTCAACAACCTAGCAGAACTTTACCTATCCCAAGGAAGATACAGTGAAGCTGAACCCCGCTATAAAGAGGCTTTAGATATATTCAAGCAACAGTTAGGAGACAACCATCCCTCTACCGCCACCAGTCTCAATAATTTGGCATTCCTTTACCAGTATCAAGGAAGATACAGCGAAGCCGAACCTCTCTACAAACAAGCCTTAGCTATCAGGAAACAACAATTAGGAGACAACCATCCCTCTACCGCCACCAGTCTCAACAATTTGGCAGGACTTTACGAGTCTCAAGGAAGATACAGTGAAGCCGAACCCCTCTACAAACAGGCTTTAGCTATCAGGAAACAACAATTAGGAGACAACCATCCCGACACTGCTTCCAGTCTCAACAATTTGGCAGGACTTTACAAGTCTCAAGGAAGATACAGCGAAGCCGAACCCCTCTACAAAGAAGCCTTAGCTATCTGGAAACAACAATTAGGAGACAACCATCCCGATACCGCCACCAGTCTCAATAATTTGGCAGGACTTTACGAGTCTCAAGGAAGATACAGCGAAGCCGAACCCCTCTACAAACAGGCTTTAACTATCATTAAACAACAATTAGGAGACAACCATCCCGATACCGCCTCCAGTCTCAACAATTTGGCAGGACTTTACGAGTCTCAAGGAAGATACAGCGAAGCCGAACCCCTCTACAAAGAAGCCTTAGCTATCTGGAAACAACAATTAGGAGACAACCATCCCGATACCGCCTCCAGTCTCAACAATTTGGCAGGACTTTACAGAGTTCAAGGAAGATACAGCGAAGCCGAACCCCTCTACAAACAGGCTTTAGCTATCTGGAAACAACAATTAGGAGACAACCATCCCGATACCGCCTCCAGTCTCAACAATTTGGCAGGACTTTACCAGTCTCAAGATGATATTCCTCAAGCCATTAATTATCTCAGCCAAGGACTTGCAGTACAAGAATACAACCTCTCAGAAAATCTAAAAATGGGGGATGACAAGCAAAAACAAGAT
>NZ_SFBO01000080.1:0-23171 GCF_007095705.1 Microcystis sp. Msp_OC_L_20101000_S702 | reverse complement strand
TTCTGATAAATATCTTTTTCTGGCTCCTGTCTGGCTTACTCAAATATCAGTCTAGCACCGAACAAAATCCCCCCCTAGTTCACCTCTATTCCCCTGTCCTAATTGTGGTTCTCACCATACGATCAAGAATGGTTCTATTCATAATGGAAAACCCAAACGTCAATGTAAAGAATGTGGTCACTGAGGCTGTCGAAGTGTGGTCAACCGTTTGTGATCAATCCCACTAATAAAACCGTCTCTGACGAAACCAAACAATTAATTGATCAACTCTTGCTCGGATGATTTTACATTGAGCTTTTACATTGAGCTTGTCGAAATGTGTCGAAATGTGCTGAATTTAATCCCATGTATAGACGAGAATTACTGCAATTTATAGGCTCTCATGCTCTTTTTGGGGCTATTAATCCAGAATTTACTTGGAATTATCAAAATATTGACCATTGGGGCGAATTATCAACGAATTATCGCCTCTGCACCACGGGAAAGCAACAAACACCGATCAATCTGAGTATAGTGACTGAAAAAGAGCTATACCAACCCACCTTTAATTATCGTCCTATACCCCTAAAAATTCGCCATAACGGTCATACAATCTTGGTTCAGACCGAAAAAGTTGGAAACATGAGTTTTCACGGCGAAAACTGGGATTTATTGCAGTTCCATTTTCATCACCCCAGCGAACATCAGATTAAAGGTCAGTCTTTCCCTTTGGAAATTCATTTAGTGCATCGAAATGGGAAGGGAAATTTAGCAGTTGTGGGCATCTTAGCCGAAATTGGTGCTTTTAATCCCTATTTACAAACCATTTGGGATTATTTGCCCCAAGAACCTTCTCCTGAAATGATTATCCCCGATACTTGGGTCAATGTCGGGCTTTTACTGCCGGAAAATAGCGGTTTCTATGAATATCAGGGGTCTTTGTCCACTCCTCCCTGTAGCGAGGATGTTCTCTGGTTAGTCTGGCAAAATACGATCAAAATTTCTCCCCAACAACTGCAACAATTGGCCGCAATTTTGCCCCGTAATGCGAGGAATATTCAACCCTTAAACGGGCGATCTATCCTGCATTCTTAGGCGAAATTGTCGGCATTTTGGCTAATTTAGATAATTTTATTAACTTTTAGACCAAAAATGGTAAATAACTCAGGAATGCGCTCAATAACTAAAGCTTCGGTCGCTGTCCAATCACTTTCTTTAGTGGCTAAAACCCCCAGAACACTCAGAGGAACCTGTAGAAATAGGTGACTTAAGAGGAGAGCGATCGCAGCAATGACTAAACCTAAAAGCCGCCATTGGGGGAGATAGGCGGCCACGGCAGCCGCTAGAGGGGCAAAATTATAGATAGGCCAAGCGATGAGAATTAAGAGGACGACTCCCAAAAGAGTCAGAAGACGATGGCGAGGACGTTGAAAAAGAGAGAGAATTTTTAACTGTTCGGGGGTGAGTTGACTCGGTTTCAGGGCGACCAACAAAAGACTAAAGATATCAAAAGGTTTTGTCCACTGCATCCAAAAGACGGGAATAATAGCGATCGCTCCCAGAAATAGCCATTCTAGCCAAAGAAAAGGCAAGGGATCGCCCACAGCTAAACCAATCCAAGCGATTTGTAAAAAGATTGGCAAAGCCGCTAACCCTGCCAGATGAATCCACAAAAAAGGTTCTGATTTCATAGAGGGAAGTGGGGAGATGGGGGAATTATGAATTATGAATTATGAATTATGACTGATAACTGATAACTGATAACTGATAACTGATAACTGATAACTGATAACTGACTCCCGACTCCCGACGGTTCAAGTGTAATTAACTGGATAAAGTGCGACGTTTCATGACCATTTCGTAGGCTTCGATAATGTCGCCTTCTTTCCAGTCATTGAATTTAGAAACACCGACACCGCACTCGAAACCGGTCGCCACTTCTCGGGCATCTTCCTTCATCCGTTTGAGGGAATCAAGAACCCCCTGATAAACAATTTCCTTGCCGCGACGCACGCGCAGGAAGCGATTCCGCACCAGTTTACCGGATTGGACATAACAACCGGCCACGGCCCCACGACCGACGGTGAAGACGGCCCGCACTTCGGCAAAACCGAGGTGTTCTTCCACTTCTTCGGGGTCAAGAAGACCTTCCATCGCCCCTTGAATATCATCGAGAAGCTTGTAGATGATATTGTAATCGCGGATATCGACCCCTTCCCGATCAGCGGATGCGCGCGCACCACTGGCCAGGGTGGTATTAAAGCCCACCACCACCGCACCACTAGCGGCGGCCAGATCCACATCGGTTTCGGTGATTTCCCCCGGAGAGGCGAGGAGAACCCGAATCTGCACTTCGTTTTGGGGTAACTGTTTGAGCGCACCGAGGATGGCCTCGACGGAACCTTGCACATCTGCCTTGAGGATGAGATTAAGTTCCTTGAGTTGTCCTTCTTGAGCTTGGATAGAGAGGGTGCTAAGGCTAACGCGACGGGAGGAGAGGGCCTGTTGTAAACGGGTGTTGCGTTGTTCGATCGCCCGTTGATCAGCGATCGATCGGGCCTCTTTTTCACTTTCATAGACATCGAACTCATCGCCGGCGGCCGGAACATCACTAAGACCGAGGATTTCCACGGCAAAGGAGGGGGTGGCCGCTTCGACTTTTTGGCCGCGATCATCGATCATCGCCCGAATTTTGCCGAAAACCGAACCAGCGACGATGCTATCACCGACGCGGAGAGTGCCATTCTGGACGAGCAGGGTAGCCACGGGACCTTTGGTGCGATCGAGGTTAGCTTCGATCACGGTTCCCTTAGCCAAGCGATCGGGGTTAGCAACCAGTTCCTCTACTTCTGCCACCAAGAGAATCATTTCCAGCAGATTATCGAGATTTTCACCCCGCAGGGCGCTAACGGGAACCATGATCGTCTCACCGCCCCAATCTTCGGCCACCAGTCCCTGTTCGGTCAATTCCTGTTTAATCCGGTCGGGGTTAGCCGAGGGTTTATCGACTTTGTTAATCGCCACCACGATGGGGACTTCGGCAGCCCTGGCGTGACTAATTGCCTCTTTCGTTTGGGGTTGTACACCATCATCGGCGGCCACCACCAGCACCGCTATATCGGTGACTCTCGCCCCACGGGCCCGCATGGCGGTAAAAGCTTCGTGGCCGGGGGTATCCAAAAAGACAATCTGTTCCGGTTTGCCGTTATGTTCCACATCGACGTGGTAAGCGCCGATGTGCTGGGTGATGCCGCCGGCTTCTCCTTGGGCGACTTTGGTTTTGCGGATCGAGTCGAGGAGGGTGGTTTTACCGTGGTCAACGTGACCCATAATGGTGACGACGGGGGGACGACGCTGGAGACTTTCCCAGTCGGAGACATCGATCATCTCCGTGGTTTTGATCGCCGCCGACTGGGTGCTGGGGGTTTCCACGGTCATCTCGAAGTCCCTGGCGATCATTTCGATCGTGTCCACGTCGAGAGTTTGGGTGATATTAACCGCCATCCCTTTAAAAAATAGGGTTCTGATGATCTCAGTTTCGGGGACTTTCATCAATTCCGAGAGGTCGCGCACGGTAAGACTGCCGGTGATGACGATGCTTTCCGGGCGTTTTTCCTCTTGGGGTTCTTGACGCTCGCTTTTCGGGCTGCCGGTGTGGGCGGTTGGTTTACTGGGCCGCTTAACTTTGACTGCTGTTGGGGTGCCAGGGGTGGCAGCTTTAGCGCTGGGCGGTTTGGGGGGACGAGCGGTGGAAAGGGTAAAACTGGGGCTATTGATTAACCCGGATAGTTCCGATTCTAGATCATCGTCATCTTCAAAGAGAGCTTGGGTGCGGCGTTTGTTTTTGCCAGCAGTTTTGGCGGTTTTGGCCGCTTTTTTCTCTTCTTCTTCTTCTTCTTCCCAGCTAGATTTTTTGGCCATGCGAAGGGGCATGGTCGGTCGTTTGAGTTTTTTGGGCCCGTCTGCTCCGAGCAATCCGGTATCTGTATCGATTTCTGTGCCATCAACACCGGATTTCTTGGTGGTGTCGGTTTCTTCCTCGCCAGTAGCCGAGATTTTAGCGGGCATACCGGGGCGAACCGGGCGCTTCAATTCCACCGTCTCCCGCACTTCTCTAGCTGGTTCCGCCAGTTTCGGGCTTTTTCCGTCGGGTTTGCGGTTGAGGGTCGGTTTTTCTGGTTTAGCCAAGCTAACCCTGTGCTCAGGACTAGGGGCGTTTTCACTCTCGCCGCGCTCGCGTTTTTCTCCCCGCGGCCTGTCGTTACTGCCGGCGGCATTTTTAGATCGGGGTTCTGGCCGGCCCGAGGCGCTGCCCGGGCGTGGTTTCGGGGTGAGGGAGGGTCGATTAGGTGGGGCGATTAAGCTGGGGGATACTTCTGGCACTAGCGGGGTTTCGGTCGGGGTTTCTTTAACACTGGCGGACTGAGATGGCATCTGTGCAGCGGTGGGGGGAGTTTTTTCGGCCGCACCGTCGCGCCCTGGGGCAGCAACGAGGGGTTTAACTGGGGGACGGGGAGGACTGATTAAAGTCGGTTTAGCTGAGGAACCGGCAGGTCCGGGATAGATTTCCCCTTCTTCGCCAGTTTCGGGGCGGTTGTGTTTATGCAGGGCTAAAATCTTTTGTTTTTTTTCTTCGGTAGGACTAACCGATTCTCGCTGACCCGTGCTATTTTTGCTGGTACTCGAAACAACTCCCTTCGCAGCAATTGCCTTGATGCGTTGGGCATCCTCTTCGCTGATCGTGCTACTGTGGCTCTTGTACTCGATGTTCAACTGGTCACAGATATCCAAAATGTCTTTGTTGTCTAGATTCAATTCTTTTGATAAATCGTAAATTCTGACTTTCGCGTTACTCATCCATTATCCCCCGGCTAAAGTGTTAGTGATCCTATAAGTTGGCTGATTTTTTGATCCTGTCAGGACTGCCCCCTTTCCATGGTAACGATTTTGTGGCTATGATCGTCAATTTTAATCCTGATTTGGACGACCTTGTTTGGCAGTCCCGATGCGCTCTTGCAAGGATTCATAGAGCGTTTCGGGAATATTGGCTTTTAGGGCCCGTCCGAGACGATTTTTTTGCCGGGCCAGTTGTAGGCAATTAGGTTGCGGACAGATATAGGCAGCCCTTCCCATGCCTTGATCTAATTGTATCTGTCCAGACGGGTGTAGTCGGACAATTCGCCAAAAGGATTCCTTCGGGGCGAAGAGACGGCAGCTAATACAGCGTCGATAATTGACGAAGGGGTTCATTCTTGGTCTAAATCCTGCGCTTCTGGGTCGGTTTCATCGGTTTTTACCTCTTGTTCTCCTTTATACAGGGCGATATCCTTAATATCGATTTTCCAGCCCGTCAGACGGGCGGCTAAACGCACGTTCTGCCCTTCTTTGCCAATCGCTAAACTTAATTGATCCTGGGCTACCAGTACCAATGCTTGTCTTTCTTCGGCATTAGTGAACAAAACTTGGTCAATGCGGGCGGGACTAAGGGCATTGGCGATGTAGGTGGCGGGATCTGGAGACCAGCGAATCACGTCGATTTTTTCGCCCCGCAATTCGTTCACCACGGCTTGAATCCGCGAACCTCTGGCCCCAATACAGGCCCCAACCGGATCCACGTCTCTTTCTAGGGTATCGACGGCGATTTTTGTCCGCGAACCAACGTGACGGGAGGGGGGATTAGCTTCCCGAGCGACGGCGACAATACGCACGATTTCCTCCTCGATTTCGGGAACTTCGTTGGCGAACAAATATACTACCAAGCCTGCCGCCGCTCTGGAAACAATTAATTGCGGGCCGCGTTGAGAACCTTCCAAGACTTTTTTGAGCAGAACTTTAAAGGTGGCGTTGGCGCGATAGTTATCGTTGGGCAGCTGTTCCCGTTTGGGTAGTTCTGCTTCCACTTCCGGTTGACCGTAGGTACTTTGTACCATGACAATGGCGGCCTGTCTTTCAAAACGGACGACCCGGGCCTGTAAAACGGTTCCTTCCAGATCTTGGAACTCCTCTTGAATCATTTTGCGTTGGTTATCCCGCAGTTTTTGCAGTAAAACCTGTTTAGTTTGAATCGCCGCCATGCGACCAAATTCTCTTTGGTCGGGGGTGACATCAAGAACTACTTCATCCCCTAATTGGGCTTCATCGGCCACTTCCTGCACCTCTTTGAGACCGATGTGATGGTCGGGATTGGTCACTTCTTCCACAATAGTTTTAGTAGAAAGGATGCGAAACCCTTCTTCTTCTACGTCTAATTCCACATCAAAGTTATTGAAATAATCTTCATGAAATTGAGCGGCTTTTTCTAAACTTTGGGCGCGGCGATAACGTTCGTAACCCTTGATAAGTGCCTCACGCAAAGCCTCCTGTACGGCATTTTTGGGCAGATTATGTCGTTGGCTAATTTCTTCGAGCATTATTTTTAAACCAGGCAAATTAACAGTGGCCATAATTATTTTTTTCTCCTTACTTTTGAGTGATTAGTTTTTTAGCTATTAGCCTTGTATCAGTTATCAGTTATCAGTTATCAGATGTAAGTTTTAAGTTAATCAGTTAGTTATTTATTTAGGTTCTTCGTTACTTGGCATGGTTCGATAGGGGAGCATAAATCGACTAAATCCTTATCTGGTAAGAGACTTAATTGATTAGTTCGCTCTAGATCAAAAACAATTGACAAAAATCGCCAAATGCCTTTCTATATAAGGGTTACATCCCTTATAACCCCCGTCTATTGCATAACACAAACCGAAGAGCCTTTATTTATCTTCATCTTTTTTATCCCTGATTACTGATTACTGATTACTGATTACTGATTACTGATTACTGATTACTGATCACTGATCACTGATCACTGATTATTGCGCTGCTCATCTAAACGGACGCTGATGACAGTGGTGCGATCGATGGTCAGGGCGCGACCCTTTTGGTTAAGATAAATAGATTGCTCATCTCTACCTTGCAGTTTTCCGCGCCATTCTTTTGGTTTTCCCTGGCTATCTTGGCCGGTAATGATGACGGGAAAACCTTTAAAAGACTGAAATTCACGCTCACTGCTCAGTTGTCGAGAAATGCCGGGGCTAGATATTTCCAAAACGTAGGCACCGGGTAAGATCTCTTGACTGTCGAGGGCGGTTTCTAAAGACCGACTCATCTGCTCACAGTCCTCTAAACCAGTATCTCCCGCAAGATTGCGAATATCAACGCGCAGGACGGGAGGCCTTTTATTGGTTTGGAAAACGATATCGACCACTTCTAGCCCCAAGTTTTCAGCGATAGGGGTGGCTAGGTGCAGCAGGTCGGGGATGAGCGGATGGGTCATGATTTAGACAATAAAAAAAGCGGGCGAAACCCACTTCCCTAAACTGTTAGTGATTGGGATAGGCAGTTGTTAGACCACCTAGCTGAATACAGTATAGCAAAAAACCGTCATCACTATTTGCCCTCAGGGTCTTGCCGGGGAAAAACAGAACAGTGGTCACGATCGAGTCGATCTGTCACAATGAATACAGGGTAACTAGATATAGAGTCAATTATGGATCAAAAATCTCCGCTCACCGTAGTTAGAGCCAAGTCAGCTAAGAATCGTGGTCATCGGCCAGTATGGAAAGGGATTGTCACCACTTGGATGATTCTGCAAACCTTTGGCCATGTCACTCCTGCTTGGAGTCAAAAAAACCAAAATACCCTCACCTACGGTGAATTGTTAGAGAAAATCGAGCAAGGCAAGGTAAAAAAGGTGGAAATCAATCCTTCTTTGCAGCAGGCAGCAGTTACCCTCGTCGGTCAAACGGATAAGGATACCCCGAAAGAAGTTAATTTATTTGACCAAAATCCCGAATTAATCAAGAAACTCGATGCTAAAAAAATTGAGTATGGTATTCTCCCCACCACTGACAATTCGGCCTTGATCAATGTTCTCACTAACCTGTTAGTGATTATTATCGTCTTGGGATTATTGGTGTTTATTATCCGTCGTTCTGCCAATGCTTCCGGTCAAGCGATGAACTTCGGTAAATCAAGGGCGCGGTTTCAGATGGAGGCGAAAACTGGCATAGAATTCAATGATGTGGCCGGTGTGGATGAGGCCAAGGAAGATCTAGAGGAAGTGGTAACATTCCTCAAACAACCGGAAAAATTTACGGCTATTGGTGCGAAAATCCCCAAAGGAGTCCTGTTAATTGGTCCTCCGGGGACGGGAAAAACTTTACTGGCTAAAGCGATCGCAGGAGAGGCGGGAGTACCTTTTTTCAGCATCTCCGGGTCGGAATTTGTGGAGATGTTCGTCGGGGTTGGTGCGTCGCGAGTGCGAGATTTGTTCCGAAAAGCCCAGGAAAATGCCCCTTGTTTGGTTTTTATCGATGAAATTGATGCCGTTGGTCGTCAACGAGGGATCGGTTATGGGGGAGGTAATGATGAACGGGAACAAACCCTGAACCAATTATTGACGGAAATGGACGGTTTTGAGGTCAATACTGGCATTATCGTCATTGCCGCCACCAACAGGCCCGATGTTTTGGATTCGGCCCTGCTGCGTCCGGGTCGTTTTGACCGACAGGTGGTGGTGGATTATCCAGATTCTAAGGGACGTTTGGCCATTTTGGAGGTCCATTCTCGCGATAAAAAGGTGGCTGCTGATGTGGCTCTGGAGGCGATCGCCAGGCGCACCCCCGGTTTTACTGGGGCAGATTTGGCGAATATGCTCAACGAAGCGGCGATTTTTACTGCCAGACGGCGCAAAGAGGCGATTACGATGGAGGAGGTCAACGATGCGATTGATCGGATTGTGGCCGGTATGGAAGGGCGCGCTTTAGTGGATAGTAAAGCCAAGCGTTTGATCGCCTATCATGAAGTCGGCCATGCGATTGTCGGTACTCTCTGTCCTGGCCACGATCAAGTGGAAAAAGTCACCCTGATTCCCCGGGGTCAAGCGCAGGGGTTAACTTGGTTCACTCCCGATGAAGAACAGGGTTTAACCAGTCGTTCCCAGTTGTTGGCCCGAATTGCGGGATTATTAGGGGGACGGGTGGCGGAGGAATGTGTCTTCGGTGAGGATGAAGTGACCACCGGTGCTGGTAATGATATTGAAAAAATTACCTATCTGGCCCGACAGATGGTAACGCGTCTGGGAATGTCGGAATTGGGATTGATTGCCCTAGAGGAGGATGGTAATTCCTATCTCGGTGGTGCTGGCGCTGGTTATCATGCCGACCATTCTTTCGCGATGATGGCAAAAATTGATGCACAAGTGCGGGAACTTGTCAAGCAATGCCACGATTTAGCAACAAAACTTATCCTTGACAATCGTATGGCGATTGATCGCTTGGTGGAGATACTGATTGAACAGGAAACCATTGACGGCGACGAATTCCGGCGTTTATTGACGGAATTTCAGCAACAAGCGGATCGGTCAATGGTGACTATGGTTTAATTTGCCCTTCGTCTCCTTGCTTCATTCAGTGCTTAGGAGACGATTTCAGCCAAAAATCTGCTAATCAGTCGGACAAAGCCAGAATTAACGACTAACATTGTGAGCGGGGATTTTACTCATGGAATGACCGTTATGATTGCCTTTGGTGGAAGCAATAATATTAGCTTCTAAAGCTGAATTGATCTCGGCCAACATTTCTAGATTGAAACGATAGCCGACGTTGCGGACGGTTTGAATTAAATTAGGTTGTCTGGGATCGGTTTCGATTTTTTTCCGCAGAGAGAGAACATGAGTATCAATTGTCCGGGGGTTATCGATTTCCTCGGGCCAAGCGCGACGCAGTAAATCGGCTCTTGATAGGGGTGTTCCTTCCGCTTGAGCTAAAACGTAGAGTAGGCTAAATTCTTGGGGGGTTAATTCGATATACTCCCCGCGAAATTGTACCCGTCTTTGGGCTAAATCTATTTTTAATTGTCCATAATCCAAGTGTAGGGGAGCAGCCCTACCGCCTAAACGACGGGTTAACACTTCTACCCTAGCCATAAATTCTTGCATTCCAAAGGGCTTTTTCAGGTAGTCGTCGGCCCCGGCTTTTAAACCATTGACCACATCTTTTTCGCCATTGCGGGCCGAGAGAATCAGTATTAGAGAATGTTTTTGTTGATAAAGCCAACGGCAGAGTTCGATTCCATCCCCGTCGGGTAAGTCGGAATCGATAATTGCTAAGGTTGGTTGACGGTGAAGGAAAGCTTGACGCGCACTTTGCAGGTTTGCCGATTGATTGACCAAATAGCCGGCCTGTTGCAGATGCCAAGCTAATAGCGATCGCAAGTGCGGGTTGCCCTCAACAATAGAAATATGGATCGATACCACTTGAGTTTCTGCCCCATTACTGCACAGATTGACACATTGTCAGGGTATCAGAATTAATGTCAAGATGTTGTAACAATCGTAACATTCGTCAGCCGTCAGCTTTTTAGCTATCAAGCATCAGTGGTCGGTGGTCGATGGCAAATTAGGTTACATTTCATCTTTGTATCGTTGACAATTAAAATTAAATGGAATTAAGCGATCGCATCCTCTTGGTGGATGATGTACCAGAAAATCTCTTACTCACTGAAGTTAACTCAACACTAACCTTGTTTGAGAACACTGGTAGGCAATTCCCGCCCATGGTTAATTAAGAAAAATAAACTGTAGTGAAATATACGGTTTTGACCTGTTCTAATGGGGATAGATAGGGGAAAAAAAATCATGTCGAAATCACTCTTTACCGATGCCAGCAGTCGCCTAGAACGGGCCCTTAAGTATGTCTCCATTTCCGATGATGCGATCGAGCGGTTAAAATATCCCAAAGCTAGTCTTAGCGTCTCCATACCCGTCCGTATGGACAACGGCACTTTAAGAATCTTCCAAGGCTACCGCGTCCGCTACGATGACACCCGCGGCCCCGGCAAGGGGGGTGTGCGCTATCATCCCAACGTCAGCATTGATGAGGTGCAGTCCCTGGCCTTTTGGATGACCTTTAAATGCGCCCTGCTGGATTTGCCCTTTGGTGGGGCTAAGGGCGGCATTACCCTAAATCCGAAAGAATTGTCAAAAGCCGAGTTAGAACGCCTTAGCCGGGGCTATATCGAGGGTATAGCCGACTTTATCGGTCCCGATGTCGATATTCTTGCCCCCGATGTCTATACCAACGAGATGATCATGGGTTGGATGATGGACCAGTACAGCATCATTCAGCGTAAAATTAGTCCGGCGGTGGTGACGGGGAAACCTTTAACCATGGGAGGCAGTCGCGGCCGCGATACGGCGACGGGAACGGGGGCTTTTCATGTTATTAACTCTCTTTTGCCGAAATTAGATAAAAAACCCGCTAATACTACCGTAGCCGTCCAAGGATTCGGTAACGCTGGGGCTGTAGTAGCGGATCTCCTCGCCAAAGCCGGTTATCAAGTGGTGGCGGTAAGTGATTCCCAGGGCGGCATTTATCGGGAAAAAGGCCTAGATATTGCCAGTATTCGTGAGTATAAACAGGAACATCGCGGAATTACTGCTATTTACTGTGAGGGTACTGTGTGTAATATCGTAGAACACGAGGCGATTAGTAATGAAGAATTATTAGCCCTAGATGTGGATGTTTTGATTCCAGCTGCCCTAGAAAACCAAATTACCGCCGAAAATGCCGATCGCGTGCGGGCAAAATATATCTTTGAAGTGGCCAATGGTCCCACTACCTCGGAAGCCGATCGCATTTTAGACTCAAAAGGAATTCTCGTTTTCCCCGATATTTTGGTTAACGCGGGTGGGGTAACGGTGAGTTATTTTGAATGGGTGCAAAATCGCAGCGGTCTTTATTGGCGATTAAACGAGATCAATGAGCGCTTAAAAGAAAGAATGGTGACAGAAGCGGAAAAAGTCTGGTCTTTCGCCCAGGAGTTCGATATATCTCTGCGTAACGCCGCCTACGCCCAGGCGATTGCTCGTCTCGGAGAAGCCCTAGATGCCAAGGGAACCCGCGACTATTACCAAAATAAGACGAGAGCTTAAAAGCTATTGTCTTTTTCAGGGCGTTAAGTGGGTTTGGCTCTAGGTTTTAAAAATCCCAGAGAAGCAGATTCCTAGCCAAAAATTAAGATTCTGGTCGGCTAAAAAGATCCTAGGCAACCCGATAAATCGACGTTGCCTAGCAGCCGCTTAGAATCCCTAGTCATTTACGCGGGGGAATGGTGTGCAGCAAGAGCAAGAACCTATCCGACTGATAGGATCAGAATATCCATCTGCTAAATATTGGAGAGCATGATGCCAGTTCAATTATCGTTGCCCTTGTATCATCAACTTTCTCAACCAGAGGTGATTGAATACTTGACCAGCGATGGGTCAACGGGCTTATCAGCAGAAGAAGTGGCTAGTCGCTACGAAAAATATGGCCCGAATGAACTGCGATTTAAGCCGGGGAAACCAGCTTGGTTGAGATTTTTGGGGCAATTTCATCAGCCGCTACTCTATATTCTCCTGCTTGCGGGTACTATTAAGGCATTTTTAGGGTCTTGGACGAATGCCTCGGTGATTTGGGGAGTTACCCTGATCAATGCCATTATTGGCTATGTGCAGGAAGCTAAGGCGGAAGGTGCGATCGCTTCCCTAGCCAAAGCCGTAACCACAGAAGCGACCGTGTTGCGAGAGGGACAAACTCTCCGGATTCCATCTCAGGATTTGGTGCCAGGAGATATCGTTCTATTGGCATCGGGGGATAAAGTACCGGCGGACTTGAGGCTGCTGAAAGTCCGCAATTTGCAGGTGGATGAGTCTGCCCTGACCGGGGAATCCTTGCCCGGGTCAAAAGCGATCGAACCCTTACCCGGGGATACGCCCCTAGCAGAAAGGACAAACATGGCCTACGCAGGGAGTTTCGTTACCTTTGGACAGGGCAAAGGGATCGTTGTCTCTACGGCCAACGCCACCGAAGTGGGGCAGATTTCCCAGTCGATGGAAAGCCGAGTCAGCCTTAGCACACCCCTGACCCGTAAATTTGCCCAATTTAGCCGCACCCTACTCTACACAATTTTGACCCTAGCAACCTTGACCTTTACCATCGGGTTAGGACGGGGGAAATCTTGGATCGATATGTTTGAAGCTGCCGTTGCCCTCGCAGTGAGTGCGATTCCAGAAGGGCTGCCGGCAGTGGTAACGATTACCTTGGCAATTGGGGTCAACCGCATGGCCCGTCGTCATGCGATTATTCGTAAACTGCCCGCAGTGGAAGCATTGGGGAGTGCGACCGTCATTTGTTCCGACAAAACCGGAACCCTGACCGAAAATCAAATGACTGTACAGTCCATTTATACCGAAGGGCAATATTACGCCGTTAGTGGTGGTGGCTATAGTCCCAAGGGCGAAATTAGTCTGATCACCGATGGCAACCCCAGCAGCCCATTTGCAGAGGAATTACCGCCGGCCCTGGGGGATTGTCTGGTAGCTGGTTTGCTTTGTAATGACTCCGGGCTAAAACAAAGGGGAGAAGATTGGTCAGTGGTGGGGGATCCTACGGAAGGGGCGCTGATTGCGGCCGCTGCCAAAGCAGGTCTCAGTCAATTGGGGCTATTGTCTTTAACCCCACGATTGGATGCAATTCCCTTTGAATCTGAGTACCAATACATGGCAACCCTGCATGATGGGATACCTCGTCTGATCTATGTCAAGGGATCGGTTGAGTCGCTAATGCGTCGTTGTTCCCAGATGATCGATCGCTATGGTCAGATGACCGCGCTGAACGCCCAACAGATCGAGCAAGCGGTAGAAACGATGGCAGAGCAGGGTTTACGGGTGCTTGCCTTTGCCAAAAAAGCAGCCGCGACCCATCAGCATTCTATCGACCATGAGGATATCGAAACAGGCTTGGTGTTTCTAGGATTACAGGGCATGATTGACCCGCCTCGTCCAGAGGCGATCGCTGCTGTTCATGCCTGTCAAAGTGCCGGGATTCGGGTCAAGATGATTACTGGTGATCATCTTGTCACGGCGCGGGCGATCTCGCGTAGCGAGCGCGTTGCGAGCGCGGAACGGATGGGCATTAAAACGGCAGCACAAGTCTTAGCATTTGAGGGAAAAGAATTAGCGCAAATGGATAATCATCAACTGGCCCAAGCGGTGGTCGATGGATCGGTATTTGCCAGGGTTGCCCCTACCCAAAAACTGCAACTGGTGGAAGTACTCCAGTCTCAAGGAGAAATCGTGGCGATGACCGGCGATGGTGTCAATGATGCGCCAGCTCTCAAGCAGGCCGATATCGGCATTGCCATGGGGAAAGGGGGAACGGAAGTCGCCAGGGAATCTGCTGATATGCTCCTCACTGATGATAACTTTGCCTCGATCAAGGCCGCTGTCGAAGAAGGACGCACCGTTTATCAAAATTTACGCAAAGCGATATCTTTTCTCTTGCCTGTCAATGGTGGCGAATCGATGACGATTCTGATCAGTACCTTACTAGCACGAGATTTACCCATCCTCTCCCTACAAGTACTCTGGTTGAACATGATCAACTCCGTCACGATGACTGTTCCCCTGGCCTTTGAAGCAAAATCCCCCAGCATTATGCAGTCACCACCACGCAATCCCAATGAACCTTTGATCACCAAAAAACTATTGCGCCGAATTTTGGCTGTTTCATTGTTTAACTGGATTCTGATTTTTGGTATGTTTGAGTGGGCTAAATCGACCACAGGAGATATTGCCGTTGCCCGCACAATGGCAATTCAATCCCTTGTGGCAGCACGGGTTATCTATCTGCTCAGTATCAGCCAATTAGGGATGAGCCTAGTGGACTACCTACGTCGTCAGTCAACCTCGATTACTAATGCACCAATCCTAATTTTGGGGATTGTGGCTGCTGTTGCCCTACAAATTTTGTTTAGTCAATGGGGGGTGATGAACAGTCTGTTTGCAACGGCGACCCTAAGCGGTCATCAATGGCTAATCTGTTTGTTGCCGATGCCGCTCATGGTACTTTGGGCAATTTTTACCAATGTTATCGATCCTCCTCATTGTCAGGGGAAATAACTAGGGTTTGCGGCAAAAAGTTTGTTGGTGGGGTTAGGAGTCAGGAGCCGGTCGTCGGTCGTTTGAGGCTTTGTTGCCCTCTCTTTTTGTACCAGTTTATGTACTAAAAGAAGGATAATGCAAGGTTTTTGGCTCTCCCCGGTTTGGTGGGTAAAATGTATTCTAAGATACATTCCTCCTAGCGAGGGGGTGGAACGAACCACAAAGACACAAAGATCGATCAATCCTATGTAAGTCAAACTTATCACACAGAACCTAGAAGAGCCTAATTTTTACTTATCTTTAGCCAACATTGGGTTAGGAGACAGTATTGTCCGAGTCGGGAGTCAGCTTTATTCTCCCCACACCCCACACCCCACTTCCCCACTTCCCCACTGTGCAAGAAGATTATTTTCTGGAGAATAAAACGTAAAAACAGGGAATAATAAACAGAGTTAACAGAGTTGCTAAAGACAAACCCGAAAAAACGACAATTCCTAAAGGTTGCAGGAATTCTCCCCCCTCTCCTAATCCTAAAGCGAGGGGAAATAAACCTAAAACCGTGGTCACGGTAGTCATTAAAATCGGTCGTAAACGTTGGGGAGCGGCCTTTAAAATAGCTTGTAGTCGAGTAAAACCGAATTCTTGCCGCAATTGATTGGCTAATTCCACCATAATAATCCCGTTATTAACCACAATCCCCACCAATAAAACCACCCCGACGATGACAATGGCATTAATCGGGGTTTTGGTCAAATATAGTCCGAAAATTCCCCCCGCTAGGGCCAAAGGAACGGTTAACATAATCACCAAAGGGTCTATGAGCGAGTTATACTGGACGGCCATGACTACAAAGACTAAAAATACCGATAAACCCGCTAATAAACCCAAAGAACCCTGAATTTCTTGATTAGAGATGGCAGCAGCACTGGGTAAAATGCTGATACCATCGGGTAAGGGAGTGGAATTTAAAAGCGATTGTACCCCTGCGAGTGCGTCACTTAATTTCGCACCCTCGACCAAACTGCCGATAATAATAAAAACTTGACGCTGATTGATTCTCTGGATGACTCCGGGGGTTTTTCCCGCTTCAATCCGGGCTATATCTGCTAATTTTAAGTCTTCTTGTCTATTGACAAAAATAGGTATTTGTGAGATGTCACTAATTTTTTGCCGCGAGTTGGGGTCCAATTGCACCCGGATATCTATTAATCTTTCTCCCCGTTGCAGTTGGGTGGGGATTGATCCTTGAATAGCGGTCCGTAGCGTTTGTCCCACTTCCAGGGTACTCAATCCCAAACTATTTAAGCGGGTCCAATCGGGTTTAATCTGGATTTCCGGTTGTCTGGGGTCAGCATCGGGACGAAAACGCGCACTAGGGACTTTTTCATCGAGAATACTGAGGATTTCTTCACCAGCTTGCTCTAAAGTTTTCCCATCTCGTCCCTGTAACATCACATCCACGTCAGCACCAACGGAGGGAGAGTTATTAAGAATAATACCGCGCACTTGACCGGGAGTGAGACGCAAACGCACGTTAACGAGGTTTAATTGCTCTAGTGCTTTGCTCATGCGTTCGATATACGCTTCTGTATTAGTGCCTTGTTTGAGATTAATCGTACTAGAACCGCGCAAAATATTTTCATTGGTAGTTGTGCCAAAAAGAGAACCGCCACTGGTAGTAAAAACGTACTTAGTCTCTGGTTGTGATAATAAAATCTTTTCTACTTCCCGCATCACCTGACGGTTAGTATTTAAATTGGTACCAGGAGGAAATTGAGCAAAAACGTTCACCTGTCCGGTTTGAATACGACTAAAGACTTCCTGGGGGATATATTGCCAGAGATAGAAACTACTTCCCCCTAAAATTAAAAAGGCCAGCAGGATAACAGGTATTCTGTAGCGGATGATTTTAGCTAAAAAACGACCGTAGAGGATGGTTAAACCTTCTAGACGTTGACTAAAGACTTTTAAGAGCCAAAATCGCTGAATACCACTAGAAAACCGCATATTTAACAAACGACTGGCTAACATGGGAACAACGGTTAACGCACACAGGAGAGAAGCAGCCACAGCAAAACTGATAGTGAGGATAATCTCGTTAAACAGCAGGGAGATAAAACCACCCAGTAATAAAAATGGCAGGATAGAGACGAGATTAGTCGCAGTGGAGGCCACTAAAGCGGATTCTACCTCTTGGCTGCTATTCCGGGCAATTTCTAAAAAATCTCGCTTATTTTGGTTTTGACTAACTTTGAGGGCAATATTTTCCAGCATGACGATGGAATTATCCACCACGATACCCACCCCTAGGGCCAATCCTCCCAAACTAAACACATTTATCGATAACCCGAATAACTTCATACAGATAATTGCGACGAGGGTAGAAAGAGGAATCGCTAGGATAATGATAAAAGTCTGTCGCAGGGAACCGAGAAAGACGAATACAGTCAATCCTGCTAGAATTGTCCCTGCTAGTCCCGAAGAAACCACGTTATTAACCGCATTTTGGATAAATACAGACTCATCGCTAGTGGGGACGACTTGTATTCCCCCGGTCATTAACCCGGATTTTTTTAATTCTGTAATGCGTTTTTTGACCCCTTCTACCACAGCAATCGTGTTCGCATTCGGTTGTTTTTGGACGCTAACCCTGACGGCATTTTTTCCATTTAGGGTGACAAAAATTCTTTGTTCTTCTGTCCCATCGATAACTCTGGCCACATCCCGCAGATAGATTTTTTCTTCGGGATTATTACTATCGGTCAGTGCTAAATCTTGGATATCCGCTACGTTTTTAAATTTCCCCACCGCACGGGTTAAAGGTTCCCCAGTTTCTCCCTCTAGTCGGCCCCCAGAGATGTCCTGATTGCGTCTTTTTAGGGTGTCTAAAACCTGATTTAATCCCACTCCCAGAGATTGTAATCGCTGCAGGTCAATATTAACTTGAATTTCTTCTCTAACTCCCCCAATCACGTCCACCACTGCCACTCCTCCCACAAATCCTAATTCTCTCCCTAATTCTTCATCAGCAAATAATCTTAAATCTTTTAGGGGTAGGGTATCAGAAACGAGAGCAAATTCATAGACGGGTAAACGAGAGGGTTCAAATTTGTTTAAGCGCGGTTCCTCAATAATATCGGGTAAATTTTGTCGGACACGATTAAAACTTTCGGTAGCTTCATTTAAAGCGACATTTAAATCTCCCCCCGGTTGAAAAAATAAATCTACTCGCATCCTTCCCTCGCGAGTTTCTGAATAAACTTGCACTACTCCCTCGGTGGCACTCATTCCTTCTTCTAGGGGTTTAGTTACTTCTTCGAGAATAACTTCCGGGGAAACTCCCGGGACATTCATCCTTAAACTAATGCGAGGATAAGTGATAGAAGGAAGCAAATCTACTTGTAAACGATTTAGAAAAAAAAGACCGATGATGATAACTGCTATAGTTAACATCAATACTCCTATGTGACGACGAATTGATAGACCGCTTAGGGAGATGTTTTCTAACATGATTACCTATGGGGGAGAGTAAACAGTGAACAGTAAACAGTAAACCCATAACTGATAACTGATAACTGATAACTGATAACTGATTAATTGTGCATAACTCGACCGAAACTCCATAATTTTTGATAATAATGACGACTGACGCTATCCCTATCATCGGTGAGTAGATTGATAGCGATACCATTGTTACCTGTTTCTTTTCCTGAACTGTGGATATATTGATTATTCCCTAGATATAAAGCCACATGATTAACTCTTTTATCACCAAAGAAAATTAAATCTCCTGGGAGTAATTCCTCTCGGTTTATTTTTTGACAAAAAGCCTCCTGTTGATAGGAATCCCTCGGCAACCAAATGCCAAAAGTGGCAAAAGCAGCCTGGATTAATCCTGAGCAATCGTAATTAGGTGCAAGGGTTCCACCCCAGAGATAATGATTGGTACAATTCATTGCTTCCTGAGTAAAAGAGATAATCTCAGGAATATGTTTTTCTATGTCCGAACGAGTTAGAGGAATTTTTTGATAAGCTGTGGTGGCCGCCGCAATTGCATCTAAATCTTCTCTGCATAACCAAGCTAAATAATTATCTTCCCTTAGCTGAATTTGTAGCCCTTTTTCGGTAATTTCTAGGGAAATAAATTTTAATTTTCTTCCCCGTTGTGCTTGGGTCGCTAACTCTTGACAACTGGGAGAATTGTAGAGATTTAAGTCTCTTAGACAGAGATATTCCTGGGTAGATGATGGGGGAAGGGAGATGATTTGCATAAAAAATAGCTCAGAATTTATTGACAGAAAAAACTGCATTACTAGCCAAAAGCAAAGGGATAACAACGAGGAGAATAACCTTAGTTCGTTCTGTCATCTTCAAGTTTCCACCTCTCTTAATTCGGCTCTCTTATTCTTTGTGTGAGCAGTTTAACTTACTATAGAAGCGATCAATCTTTGTGTCCTCTGTGTCTGGAGTGGTTCCTTCCACTCGCTCGCCAGCAGGACTGTATCTTAGAATACATTTTACCCACCAAACCTAAGAGAGCCTTAATTCTTGGCCATAAAGATAATCTATAACCGAACTGAATCCCTGAAAAATTATTAAACCTATGGCATAATTAACCTTTCAGGGTTCAAAAACTGCAAAAATAAGGCTTAAATGGCATACAATCGGTGAATAGAGCGTTTAATCGTTTATTATTCGTTTTTAATTCTCCTGACTACTGGCTACTGGCTACCGACACCTAACCCTAACAACAATTTTTGATTTTTACAACAGGTCTAGGATAGCCAGTTCCTTAACAATATGTGACGATAACCGGCGAGAGGGGGTGGCCAATATCTGGAACTTTTGCTCTAGAGATAGATTCTAGGGATCAACAGTCACCTCCTAGAGTAAGCTTTTAATCAGATGTTGAGGTTAGTCTATGGCCAATGTTTCGGGGCGGTTTGAAAAGCAAGAATACAGCCAAAACTCAGAAAATACCGTCGCGGTGGTCAGTTCAGTCATGTCCGGTTTAAAAAAAGCATCTCCCCTGCAAAAGGGCTTATTTTGGGGAATAACCCTCAGTTTTACCGCCCTAGTTTCCGCCACTGTTGGGGCTGCCGTCGCTTTAATTAGTCCCTTACCCGCACCAATTGGGGCCATCTTCCAAAAAACATCTTTTCCCACCCAAACAGACATCCTTGAGGATCAAGCTTGGAATAGCTTAATCAATCAGCAGCTTTCTCGTCCTGTTAATATTTTAGTTATGGGCATCGATCGAGTTTTAGATGCCAAAAACGGCGATGATGTGTTTAAAGGTCGCAGCGACACCATGCTCCTAGTGCGCTTCGATCCTAGCGATAAAACCGTGAGAATGTTGTCTATCCCTCGCGATAGCCGCGTCAGAATCCCCGGCCACGGTTTCACTAAAATCAACGATGCTAACGTTCACGGTGGACCAACTCTAGCGGCAGAAGTTGTCACTAATACTTTAGGGGATGTCACCATTGATCGCTATGTGCGGGTTACTACCGATGCCTTTAAGGAATTAGTCGATTTAGTCGGGGGTGTAGAGGTTTATGTACCCGAACGAATGTATCATAAAGATGTCACCCAAAAATTAGAAATTGATTTACAAGAGGGTTGGCAAAATCTCAACGGCGACCAAGCAGAACAATTTGCCCGTTTTCGTAACCCGCAATACGGCGATATTGGTCGCGTACAAAGACAACAAATTTTATTAAAAGCACTTCAAAAAAAGATTTTTAGTCCGACAATTCTCCCCAGTCTCCCGAAAGCAGTACAGGTTTTACAACAATATATCGATACGAACTTAAGCGTCGAGGAAATGCTGGCTATCGCCAATTTTGGCCGGGAAATTAAACAGGATAACTTAAGAATGATCCTACTCCCCGGCCGGTTTAATAGCCTCGAGGAATACGATGGTCGCAGTTATTGGATTTTGAACCGTCGCGAAATTAGAACCATTGTGGCTAATAATTTTACCGATAACCACGCGGGGGGAGAAACCTCCGTTTATAGTCTGGGGATTGCCATTCAAAATGCCACCAATACCAAAGGTTTAGCCCGTCGTACTCGTGATTATCTGGCCAAACAGGGCTACACAAATGTTTATATTAGCGATGACTCCTCCCAAAAGCTAGAAACCACGGCGATTATTGCCCAAAAAGGTGATATTCAGTCCGCTAACCTCTTGAAAAATCAATTGGGAATCGGTAAAGTAGAATCATCCTCCACTGGTGCTTTAGACTCAGACCTAACTATTCGGGTGGGTGATGATGTGGCCCAGTTTCTCGACGCTCAACAGTAACAATGTTGAAAAATTTTTTCAGTCTGGTTTTAATTATTTTGCTGGCGATTCTGTGGCTACTTTTCGCGGCCCGTCCGGTGGCTTTGGCCCAAGATAAAACGATTAACTATAGTTTTGCCCAGCTGCAAGATCGGGATTTTTCCCATCAGGATTTGCGCGGAGGGGTTTTCGCAGCTGCCGCAATGCGGGGAGTTAACCTAGAAGGGTCCGATTTATCCTATAGCATTCTCACCGAGGCTGTCCTCTTAAAAGCTAACTTAAAAGGGGCTGATTTAACCGCCTCTTTGGTAGATAGAGTTACCCTCGATTTTGCCGATTTAACTAACACTATTTTTACCGATGCGATCGCTACTCGCAGCCGTTTTTATGACACAATTATTACTGGGGCCGATTTCACTAACGCGGTCATTGATAACTATCAGGTCAAGTTAATGTGTGAACGGGCCGATGGCATTAATCCAGTCACGGGAGTGGCCACCAGGGATAGTTTAGGCTGTAATTAGGGTTTGCTGAATAAATCTAAAAACCTTGTTGGGTAATAATTTTAGACTTTTTATCAATCAAAAAGTACCAGATCTGGGAGTGATCGGGGGGAAAATCCCTAGACTTTTTCCCTGAAAATTAGGTAATTGACCCCCTCAAAACCCCACACCCCACACCCCACACCCTGTCCCCACAAAAAACTTTTTGCCGCAAACCCTAATTAGCAATTCCGGCCAGATTCTAACTGACGGCACAAAAATAGCCTACCCCCTACACTCCGGCTATCTCGATCGAGACAGCAGAGGTGTAGAATGAAAATACTGAGCGAGGCTAGAGAAAGGAGAGGGACTCTTGATAATCGTCATCGATAACTATGATAGTTTTACCTACAATTTGGTCCAGTATTTGGGAGAATTAGCCTCCGAGTTCCCGATCGCCTTGCCGATCGAGGTCTATCGTAATGATAAAATCGATCTGGCCACGATCGAACAAATGCGGCCGGATGGGATTGTCATTTCCCCCGGTCCTGGTCGTCCGGTCGATGCGGGCATATCTCTGGAATTAATCGCCAAATTTGGCCCCCATTTGCCGATTTTGGGGGTCTGTCTGGGTCATCAAAGTATCGGTCAGGTATTCGGGGGGGATGTGGTCTCGGCCCCGGTCTTGATGCACGGCAAAACTTCCCCAATCTATCACAACAGTGAAGGGGTATTTCAAGGCTTAGAAAATCCTTTTACTGCCACCCGTTACCATAGTTTAGTGATCGATCGCTCCACCATGCCGGATAATTTAGAGATCACGGCCTGGGTGGAAGATGGCACGGTCATGGGAGTCCGTCATCGGGATTACCCCCAGATTCAAGGGGTACAATTCCATCCCGAAAGTATTTTAACCACTGCCGGCAAGGAACTTTTAAGAAACTTTCTCCGATCCCTCTAGTGTTTACCTATAATGTCGGCTTGAAGGCTCTCGGTTTCACCTCGGAGATGAAAAGCCGACCAGCATAGAACAGCACTTCGACACATTTCGAGGGGCTTCGATGTAAAGGCTCAGTGACACGAGCACGACTAAAAATAACTCTAATCTATAGTTGCCAATTTAATTTTAGTATGCTAGAATAGTTTGCGATCGTTGGGTCGATAACGCAAAATGTTTGTTTTAGAGTACAAGCTTAGAGGAAAACCATCTCAATATCAAGCCATTGATGAGGCTATTCGGACAGTCCAGTTTGTTCGGAATAAATGTCTTAGATATTGGGAAGACAATAAAGGTGTAGGACAAAAGGATGTATATAAATATGTCACTCAATTAAGAAGTCAATACCCTTTTGTTCAAGACCTTAACTCTACAGCTTGTCAACAGGCTTGCGAACGGACTTGGACTGCTATTCTTAGGTTCTATAATAACTGTAAGAACAAAATTGCTGGTAAGAAAGGA
>NZ_SFBO01000008.1:0-4060 GCF_007095705.1 Microcystis sp. Msp_OC_L_20101000_S702 | reverse complement strand
CTATTTATGAATGTCTGAATGATGCCCATCTGAAACATAAAAAAGAACTGGATTCCTTGCTGACTCTACGATTTCAGAAGTTTAATAAATCTCAGATTATGAACGTCTAAAGTATATTAACCCCATCAAACTTCATCACTGTATTGTCGATATTGCCAATGGGGGCCGTACAACCCCACCAATTTGCCCCCGATACCGTGGCCTTATTGCCATTACCGGAATGGTCGCGCACTTCCACTCCTGTGGCTTCATTCATGGGATAGTAAGCCAATAAACCTGGTTCGTTACCACTAAGCAAGGTTTTACTGTTGACGGCAATTTCATCGTCACTTAGGGCAACTACCCAAATACGAACTTCGGCAACTTTTCCAAAAGGTTCCCAACCTTCCTTACGGTTACCAATAAACGCAACATTGTTCTTAGCTTTCAGACTAGCTTTCTTAAGGTCTTCAACCTTTTTCTTAGCGGCATCATTGGAGTTTTTCGTCAGATTCTGCTCGGCATCTTTTAGGGCTTTTGCTTTCACATCACCCACTTTTTTGCCATCAATATAAAACAGAGTCGTATCTCCCCGACCGACGGCAGCGATATGATGCCATCCCTCGGTTAACAACTCCATATTGAAACCGCTATCGTAAAAGTTATTCCCCAAGGAATCATTGGTCAGATAAGTCCCTAACTGTTTACGATTTCTGACAAGAAGGATGTGATGATCCACATCGTTGCCTCGGATTAAGGTATTCCATTCTCCTAAATCAGGTAATGGATAAACAAACCAAGCTTCAACACTCCAGTCATCTGCAAGATAAAAGGGTTTATTTAAGGTAACGATACTGTTGCTGTTGCTAAAGTTCAAACAGGCCCGTTGAGCATCAGGAATCCACTGTTCAAAAGTAGCATTTTTGCTGTCTGCGGTAGCATCATAGTTCGTTTGTCGCATCCGTCCTGCGCGGTCAAAATAACTCAATTGGACATTGCCTTCACAAGTTTCAATGGCATTGAGGCGGCTGGCAGGTTGCACAAAACCAAGTAACGATCCTTGAGTCACTAACCCCTTGCTATCTTTAGCAACTTCGGGCATAGTTGGGGGCTTTGCCTGAGTGTTTTTGACAGCAGTGAGGAAGGTAGTGTTCAGGGTGTTGATACTTGTTTGAATGCTGGTGAGGTCACGATTAACCGATACTAGGCGAGTTCTCCATCCTTCTTCCTTATTTTTACCCTCCTTTAGTATTTGCTCGAGTTGGTTTAATTCAGTCCTTGCTAGACTAAGTTGTTGGCGTATTTCTTCCAAATTTCGATAAGCCCTTTCTATCTTATCATTGGTTTGCTCTTTTGTTGGTTGTAATTTCCACTTAGTCCAATTATCACCATAAGAAGAGATCATTTCTATCAATACATAATCGCCACTCATGTGTTCACAAAACCGACCTGTTTGCTTATTTTGGATATAGTAATATCCCCCGCCTGCATCCGTAAATTTCCACTTAGTCCAATCATCACCATAAGCAGGAAGCATCAATAAAATGGACTTTATGAAGGAAGTTGTCTGACAAAACAAACCTGTTTGCTTATGTTGGATATAGTAATATCCCCCGCCTGCATCCAGAAATTTCCACTTAGTCCAATCATCACCATAAGAAGAGATCAATTCTACGCTTGCGGCGTTGCTGCTGTCAAGCTCCAGGTGTTCCCAAAACAAGCTTGTTTGTTTATGTTGAATAAAACACCAATAATTCAAAGGGTTATTCAGGGCATCATTGTAAATTTGATTGAGATTTCCTTCTTGGGATACAAAAGCTGAAACGTCAAGCTTTAATTGATTGACACGGTTTCGTGTTTCTTCGAGATTTTGTAATGCAGCAAGTTTTGCGTCTAACTCTCGCTTTTCTTTGAGCAGAACAATTTCCTCTTTCTCTTTCACCTCCAGTTCTTTTAACTTCACCGCTAAGGTGGCATGGTTATCCACCAAAGTTGTCAAAGTCACATCGTCTGTGTATTTCGCTTCCGTAATACTATCGGATAAGAGGCGAATCTGGTGTTTGCGAATTTCCAGCGATTGCCAATTTCCTTTAACATTGGCAATTTCAAAGGAACGTAACACACTGACTTCATCGGGAATTGTCACATTACAGGAAGCACGATACCAACCATTACCCAAGACTTCAAACTTATTTTGTACCGCCGAAATGGTCTTTTTATCTTCGGCACTGCGGCTGGTTTTTCCCCAATAGGAAAAGGTAAAAATCTTCGTGCCAATATTTTTATCATCGGCATTGTCTAAATTAACCGAATTGGCTGGGTTAACTTTAAACTCAAAACTTTCCTCATAAGTTGCCCGTTCGCTGACGGCAAATAGCTCAGAATTGCTATATTTAACCGCTGCGGTTCCTCCGGCAAGATTGCGGTTGAGAGTTGCCGCACTAACATACGGTTCACCATAGACAGTGCCGTCATTGCCGTTCACAGAAAAGTCAACTACTTTGCCTTCGGAGATACCACCTAAGCGCCAATACCCCACTAAACCGACTTCTTTTCCTGTCAGTTGTAGGTACATACTATTTTTAATGTCTTCAGCAGTCCGGGCTATTTTCCAAACACGGAGATCGCTAATTTTGCCTTGAAAATAGCTATCACTAGACCAATTACTGGGAGCGATATAATTTTGAGTCCGCTTAATGGTTTTAGGAAGGTGTAGAGAGCTAGTTTGAATGACTTCACCGTTTTTGTAGAGGGTACCCTGACCATTCAACCCGTCAATAGTGGCCGCTAAGTGTATCCATTTTCCAGTTTCCAACACTCCTAGCGATGCGGGTCCAATACCACCTTGTAATTTTTGTCCTTCGAAGATATGGTTCTTCGGTTTGTGTTATGCAATGGACGGGGCTGCGATTTTTGCCAATTGTTTTCAATCTAGAACGAGCTAATCAATTAAGTCCCTTGCCAGATAAGGATTTAGCCGATTTCTGCCCCCTGATCGAACCATACCAAGTAACGAAGAACCGAAGATATTAAGGTAGATTGTGCCTCTGCCGCCATTGGCAAGATTAGCAAATATAATATTATCTACCCCTGCTCCATTCCCAAAATCAATAATTCGGGAATTTGATTTCAAACTGTCATACCAAACCCAAGCTTCTACTGTGAATCCCTCGGAGAAATTGTGATTCATTTCGGGTAGAGAGATATAATCATCCACCCCATCAAATACGATTCCCCGTCGCTTTTGGGATACCAATTTTACGTTGACAGCTTCTCCCATTGCCCATTTGCGTTCAATTACAAAATGGGTGTCATCAATCTTTTGAACGGGGTAGGTGTCGTTGTAGTCTTCTGTACCGGTAATTTGGACTTGATCGCCATTTTGCAAACCATGATTAGCACAGGTGACTCGTAATTTGCCATCGGCGGTTTTTTGATAAGCGGTAATCATGCCATCAAAAATCAAACCACCTTCTTCTTGGTCTTCTCTTTCCCAATAACCCAATCCGCGATCTAAGGGGATGTCAATATCAAACGTATCTTGATCTACTTTAATCGTCGGATACAACCCTTGATAATCGCTGGTGCCGCTGATTTTTACCAAATCGTAATTGGCTAATTTTGAAGCACCGCCATCGGTGGATATTTTAACTAAATCTTCGATATCTTCCTCATCAGTTCCTGCGGCGAATCCGCTAATAATTCCTTGGGGAGGAGGGGTTGTGTCACCTATTGCTTTTATTTCATCTAAGGTGTTTAAGGGTAACAAAACTTCTCGCTGACGACTGCGAATAAGCTTGCTATCGGGGTTTTTGTTAATTTCTCCTAAAGTACCATCCCCGGCGATGGCAAAACTGAAAACGGCTGCCCCTTTATCTGTGGGAATTGCTAACATTAATCGCGTGGCAGTTTTCAACAGTTGTTCTTCCCCAGACTGGGTTTCTTGCGCCTGTTGTAAATCGTATTTAGGGTTTGCTGAATAAATCTAAAAACCTTACAGGAAAGGGCTTTTAGCTTGATTGAGAGCTTCCCAAATGCACTTAAATCTGCTAGAATCTCTTAAAACCCTTGCATCACCCTT
>NZ_SFBO01000079.1:0-17421 GCF_007095705.1 Microcystis sp. Msp_OC_L_20101000_S702 | reverse complement strand
AACTCTTCGCTAAAGGGTTTCTGACAATTACCGCACTTAAATTGACGACGATTAACTTGTAGGTACACTGGTTGACCTGAGAGCGGTAAATCTTTGACTAAATGTCGATGATTTTGGTGGAGTTTATCGCTCTCTAACCCACAACGAGGACAGATTGCTTTTTGACTTTTCGATTCGACTGGTCAAACTATACCGATATTTTCTAGGTGTCGATAGCCTTGAATACAGGTTCCTTGTAGGTTCAAAAATTTGTCAAGTATTATAAGTAAAATAATCTCGTTTTTGGCAATTATATCAAATCTTAACTCAATTGTCTATCTTTTGGCATTAACCTGTTTGTGCCTTAAGTTCTTCCCTGTATGGGTTTCAGCTACTTTTGAGCTTAGGTACTCTCATCGAATTTTATTTTAAGTTAATTATTTGCATAACAATTCCCGAAGAGCCTAAATTCGTTCGAGCAGGAGTTTATCAATTAATTGTTTGGTTTCGTCAGATACGGTTTTATTAGTGGGATTGATTACAAACTGACGACCACATTCTTTACATTGACGTTTGGGTTTTCCATTATGTGTAGAACCATTTTTGATGGTATGATAAGAACCACATTTAGGACAACAAGATGTTGAAGTTTGTGAATCTTTTGTCAGAAGACAATGTTCTAAATCTTCATCGTAATTTAACCAAAGTTTAATTATCCAAGAGAAGATATTGATAAAAATAGCAATCATAAAAAGCAAATCTCCAACATTTATCAAGCAATTATTTTTATTAGTAAATATTCTACACGACTCAGTCCAGATAAGCAAGATGGCTTACCACTACTACCGAATCACTACCCCATCACAAACATGGCTAAAGAGGGAATAGCTGACTCTAGAGATTAATGACATCATCTGTTATGATAGGGTTAGTGATTACTATACAGCCAACGGAATCGCTTTAAGAACCGTAAACAATGCAATGAAAACTTTAAATCAGAATCCCTGGCAAGTAGAGGGAGGAGAAACCCTACCCCTACTTTACGAAATTGATCAACATCTTTGGTTAGAGGAAACAATAAAACTCCTCAAAGAAAATCGCTTAGATGAATTAGATGTAATCCATTTAATTGAGGAATTAGAAAGCTTGAGTAAAAGAGATAAAAACCGAGTCAGTAGCTTACTTGAACAAGTGATCAGGCATTTATTACTTTTACACTATTGGACAACAGAAGCAGAAATAAATCGGAATCATTGGCGAGCAGAAATTATCAGTTTTCGCACGCAATTAAGAAAATGTTTAACGACAAATTTACATAATTATTTAGCCGAGGAATTACCGATAATCTATCAGGATGCTTTAGATTATGTTCAACAAAAAACTGGTTTTTCTGGCGATTTTCCTCCAGAATGTCCTTACAGTTTAGAGCAGTTATTAGATAAAAATTGGTTCAACTGTGAAGATTAGACATTAAAGATGATAGAATCATCAAGGAAAGCCGTTCTCAAACGATGGGTTTTTTAACCGAAATTTGCGATAATTAAGATGCGCTTAAATTATCAACTGGGCATCAATGCAGATTTTTAGTTCTTTTGTCTCATCTACGGCGACTTTTGCCGAATTATCCCTACAAGCAGCCAAGTCCCCTGTTGATACCCTCACTGGTTGGTCATTAGAGGATCGCGATCCGCAAGTGATCGAAAAATTTGTCCCCCTTCTGGATTGGTTTTATCACCATTATTTTCGCGTCGAAACCGATGGTTGGGAAAATATTCCCCCCTCAGGACAAGTATTATTCATCGGCTCCCATAACGGCGGTTTAGCGGCTCCCGATATGTTTATGATGATGTATGATTGGTTTCAACGCTTTGGCAGCGATCGCTTAGTCTATGGTTTGATGGATTCGCGAGTCTGGCGATTTTTTCCATCCCAAGCGCATCTAGTGGCCCAAATGGGAGCTATTCATGCTCATCCGAAAATGGCGATCGCTGCTTTGGATAGTGGCGCTAGTGTCCTAATTTATCCAGGAGGTGCTACGGATGTTTTCCGTCCCCACAGTTTAAGAAATAAAATTCATTTTGCTGGTAATCAAGCTTTTGTTAAACTAGCTTTACAGTACGAAGTGCCGATTATTCCCGCCATTTCCCACGGCGCTCACTCGACCCTGTTTGTCCTCGAAGATATTTATCCTCAATTAAAAGAATTGCATAAACAGGGTATGCCTTGGCCTTTCGGTATTGACCCCGGAACCTGTCCCATCTATTTCGGTTTACCGTGGGGACTAGCTATCGGTCCCTTGCCGAATATTCCCTTACCCGTAGCGATACAGACGCGGGTTTGTCCCCCAATTATTTTTGAACGTTACGGCAAAAAAGCGGCCCGGGACCGCCGTTATGTACGCGAATGTTATGAGAAAGTCTGTTATTTGATGCAGCAACAACTCGATCAATTAGTGGCGGCCAATTCCCCCTGATACTATACAGGAAAGTGGGGACAGAGCGATCGCCATTGAGGATTGCTGCGGTCAGATTAACCCGCTTGTGAGATAATGAAGTGTTTTGAGCAAAGTTATCAGTACAAAGTTTTCTCTTGAGATTTGACGATTATTTGGGGAATGCAGAAAATTATGAAACTATTACCCGCAGAATGCCAGCATTTACAAGACAAAGTAGCCATAGTAACCGGGGCCTCGCGAGGGATCGGTAAAGCGATCGCCTTGGAATTAGCCAGCCAGGGTGCTACTGTAGTGGTGAACTATGCTAAATCTAGCAGTGCTGCCGATGCCGTTGTTGAAGAAATTACCGCGGCCGGGGGAAAGGCAATAGCTCTACAAGCAGATGTGGCTAAAAGCGAAGAAGTGGATAATTTAGTGGACAGTACCAAGCAAAAATTCGGTCATATTGATGTCTTAGTTAATAATGCCGGTATTGCCCGGGATACGCTAATGTTAAGAATGAAATTAGAAGACTGGCAAGCGGTCATCGATCTCAATTTAACCGGGGTTTTTCTCTGCACTCGCGCCGTCGGTAAATTGATGTTAAAACAGAAAAGCGGCCGCATAATTAACATCACTTCTGTATCTGGTTTGATGGGTAATCCGGGTCAATCTAATTACAGCGCCGCTAAAGCTGGTGTTATCGGTTTAACGAAAACTTTAGCCAAGGAATTTGCCAGTCGAGGCATCACTGTTAATGCCGTGGCCCCCGGCTTTATTGAAACTGATATGACTCATGACCTCAAAGCAGATGAAATTCTCAAATATATCCCCCTCTCCCGTTATGGAAAACCGGAAGAAGTCGCCGGAATGGTGCGTTTTTTAGCCGCCGATCCCGCCGCTATTTATATCACTGGTCAAGTCTTTAACGTCGATGGTGGTATGGTTATGGCTTAATTCAGTTATCAGTTATCAGTGATCAGTTTTAAGCTTTAAATGATATTATTCACCGATCAATCTTCACTAATTACTGTTTACTAATTAATGATTACTGTTCACTGATTACTGTTCACTGATTACTGTTCACTGATTACTGTTCACTGATTACTGTTTACTGATTACTGAAAATGACTTACTGTTTAGGAATTATCAATCGTTTTGGCATTGTTATGGGGGCGGATTCTCGCACGAATGCGGGAGTCGATTATATCTCGGCCTATCGGAAATTATTTGACTTTTCGGTATCGGGAGAAAGAGTAATTATGGTCTGTACATCGGGGAATTTATCGATTAGCCAAGGCGTGATTCACGAACTAAAAAGAGATCTGCACAATCAAGAGGATAAAAATCTCCATTCTCTGACTCATCTCTACGATATCGCCCACTATATCGGTGATAAAAGTCGTCAAGTACAAGCTAGGGAAAGAACTTGGCTAGAAAAAGATAATATTGATTTTAAATGTAAGTTTATTCTTGGGGGACAAATTAAAGGAGAAGAACCGCAATTATTCATGATTTATCCCCAGGGAAATCATATTCAAGCCACCAAAGAAACGCCCTTTTTACAGATAGGTGAAACTAAATACGGTAAACCGATTCTCGATCGCACTATTACCTATGATACACCCCTAGAGGAAATGGCTAAATGTGCCTTACTTTCCATCGATTCGACCATGAAATCGAATATTTCCGTCGGACCGCCTATCTATTTGAGTATGTATGAAGCTAATAGCCTAAGCCTACGTCATAAGTTACAATTGCGTCTAGGAGATCCCTACCTAGCCAAAATGCGGAAACTCTGGGAGGATTACGTCCGGCAAGCTTTCGAGGCTATGCCGAATGTGGAATGGCATTATACTGATGAAGATCCCAAAGAAGATATCATAATAGATTAAGTAACTCTTTGTGAATTAACTTTACAACTCGATGATCATTGTTACCTTGATGTTGGCAGGTAGTCTAGCTTGGTTTTTTAGTACCCTTGCTGGTGGGGGCAGCCCCCTGATTCTACTCCCCGTTTTAGGTTGGTTTCTCGATGCTGCCGTCATTCCTCCGGTTTTGACCACGGGGATGCTAATCGGTAATGTCCAACGCATGGGAATGTATTGGCGCGCCATTGACTGGCCCTCGACGGTGTGGTATTTACCCGGGGCAATTATGGGATCTACCCTCGGTGCTTTTGTGTTTGCCCATTTACAATTCAAATGGTTGCCGCTAGTTTTGGGAATTTTTCTGGTTTTATCCTCGCTTAAACAATTATTTCCCCAACAAGAAAATCCTTTTTTTGAGATTAAAACTTGGTATTTTATGCCCTCGGGATTTATCTACGCTTTCCTGTCAGGATTAGTCGGTAGTACCGGCCCGATGATGAACCTATTTTATATTAACTATGGGCTAGTTAAAGAACCAATGGTGGCAACGAAATCCGTTCACATGGTAGTAGTTCATGTGGCCAAATTAATCGCCTACGCAGCCTTTGGAGTTTTACATCTGCCTTTTCTTGGTTACGGTTTATTGTTAGGATTAGCAGCCTGGCCAGGCAATTGGTTAGGACAAAAAGTTTTAGAAAAAATGAGTCCTCAGCAATTTAAACAAGCAGTGATGTTATTCGTTTCGATGAGTGGCCTATTGATGATCTGGCGAGAACGCGGCATCGTCTTTTAAAATTTTGCTGACAAGGGGACAAATTTTGCTAGAATACTAAATAAAGGCAAATTGTACTAAAACAGTGTAATACGCCGATCACCGTTAGATTTGCTCCTTGATTAACCCCCTAGCTGAAAATGACAGAAATCGCCAATTTTACCCTCGAACAAGGTTTAGAACGCTACCAACAGGGAGAAAACGCTGCCAGTTTATTGCCAGAATTTAAGCAATTAAGCGATCGCAGTCCTAAAAATGCCGCCGTTTGGTCCTGTTTAGCTTGGTTATATATGCTCACCGATAAACCGGAATTAGCCCTAAAAGCCGCCCAAAAAGCCGTTAAACTCGATAAAGTTTCCCCCCAAAACCGGATCAATTTGGTTTTGGCTATGTTAGAAACCAAAACCGCCGGAGTTAGAGAACATATCGAACTGGTGCAACAATTAGTTAGTTTAAACAAAGAAGTTCGCCAAGAAGTGGATGAAAATATCGCCGATGGTTTAGCTAGAAAACCCGATTGGAAAAGTTTAGAACGCGTCAAAGTTTGGTTAAATGAATAAGAATATGGAATTATCAAAACAGTTATTACTAGGCTTAAAAGCCAATGATTTTCGGCATCCCATCGACCTAGAGGCGACTAACTCCCTTAAACAGTTGCCCGGTTTAGATATAGCCGTGAGAAGTTTGTTAGGTTCCGTCGCTGAGGAATTCTTTTACCTAAATAATATTGCTGCTAGTGTTTTGGTGGGGGAAAAACAATTACCCGACCTGCATAATCTCCTCCTAGAAGCTTGCCGAGTTCTCGACTTAGAACCACCTCAATTATACATTCAACAAAACCCCGTTCCTAACGCTTATACCTTCGCCATGCGCGGCAAAAAACCGTTTATGGTGATGCACACTTCCCTAATTGAAATGCTGACTCCCGCAGAAATTCAAGCGGTAATCGCCCACGAATTAGGTCATCTCAAATGTGAACACGGCGTTTATCTGACTTTAGCCAATATTATGGTCCTAGCGGCGGGATTGCTGCCCAATTGGGGGACAATGTTAGCACGATCCCTACAGGAGAGAATGTTAGCATGGGTGCGCTGCGCCGAGTTTAGTTGCGATCGATCCGCTTTATTGGCAGTTCAAGACCCAAAAATCGTCATGTCGGTGTTAATGAAGTTAGCCGGAGGTTCCCCCAGTCTCGCACCTTTATTAAATTTAGAGGCTTTTATCGATCAGGCCAAGTCCTACGATGCCGTCAGCGCCTCGGAAATGGGCGAAATGTTAAAGGGTTTGCAAACCCAACAGTTAACCCATCCCCTCCCCGTCCTGCGTGCGCGAGAAATCGATCGTTGGGCCAGTTCCCCCGATTATCACAATTTGTTAAAGGGGCCAAAAATGGGTTATAATGATAAAACTAATGCCAAGGGCGAATGGCGAAATTGGTAGACGCACCACACTCAAAATGTGGCGAGGCAGCCCCTCATGTCGGTTCGAGTCCGACTCCGCCCATTAAAATGACAAAAACCAAGCATAAGAATTTATGGTGCGTTACCGCAATTCTAACCTAGTGTCAGCATTCTTCCCTCGCTTTTAGCGATGGCATGAATGATGATCAGTATATAGACAATTCCCGAAAGCTGTGTTGTAATATCGGCATCCTGATTTGGAGAATAATCGATGTCAGAATACTCAAAACCTTTCGACAACATAAAAAAGACTAAACTGTTTAAGGATAATCAAGCTGGGGCAAGAGTAGGGCTGGCTGGTGGAGCTTGAGCAGCTATAGCCTTAGCAGGAATGTTACCATTTACAGCCCCTGTCTTAACTTTTTGCGGGCTTGGCGGGATGCTGGACGGAATGATGACAGAACGCAGTATAAAAAAGGAGTTGACAAAATTACTGGTAAAAATAAATAATCCCATCAGACAAAATAAATAAAATTTTGGGATAATTAGGGATGAAATTACAGTTGTGATCCTGGCATTTCTGGCGAGAACAATTGATATTATTGGTTTGATTTGCTGTTAAATCTTTACTCCTGACAACGTACATTTTAAAAGGGCTTCTTCTTGATTATTAATATTAATTTTGCTTAAAAATATTTGCTCTTTTGGTGTGGGCTTCCAAACAAATAGTCCTGTTTCTAAATTGGTCTGAAAGAAAGCATTGGCAAGAGATGTAATCACTAAATCAAAATCTGTTTTAACATGAAGGTATTCCTATCAATTTAGACCTTTTGTGTTCGGTAATTCGATTTGTAATTTTCCTACGCGAGAATGGGTATTTTTTCAAAAAAGATCAAGTTGAACTTCAAAAAAAGGTTTTCTAATTATTAAAGGAGGATCACCGATTTCTCCAGAGAGTTTCAGCAAGCCATCATCAAAAGTATCTAAAACATCCACTCTGGCTTTAATTGCCGTCGCCACATGAGTTGCATCTTTAGGTTTTAGTGCCTGATATTGCCACATCAATTCTCTGGCTAGTTCGCCAACTTTTCTGTCCACATCATAAATATAAATCCACTCATGTCGGAAAAAATCAGAGATTTTTTCCTCACTTTCTTTAGGTAATTTTGGCTGTCCTTTTTCTAATTTCACCACTTCAATAAAAGTAAGAGCAGAAGTCACAATTATTACCTGACCATTTTCAGCTGCTTTGAGAACAGAAATACAATCATTAATTTTATCCTTTTCATTTTTCAGGAAAGCTAAAAAAACACAAGAATCCCAGTAGTGTAGCTTTTTTGTTGGACGAATCACTTACTTCCTCCCCAAATTCCGATCATTTCCTCAATGGTAGGTAAATCTTTTTCCTGAGGAAAAAGATCAATTGACTCAACTTTAATACCGATTTTTTCCCCATCTTCTCTAGAGGTAACTATCCCCGATACAGAGACTCTTTTTTCTAGATATTCTTTGATATTATCAAGTAAATTTGGTTCAAAGTAACATTTAACACTTTTATTAGTCAATAAATTGTAAACTCTAAAAATAGGTTGACGACTTACATCAATAGCTTTAAGCACACCTTCTACAGTACCAAAACTTTGATATTTTCCCCCGATAATTTCATCAACATTAGCAATCAAAGCTTGATTCAAGTCGATACACCTCGAATCAAAGCCCAATTGCACCATAAACTCATCTCTTTTTGCCAATATTGCTAATGATCGCGCACTTTCTAAAGCTCGATCAGAAAAATACTCAGGGCGAATCGGATGTTCTAAAATTGTTACTATTCCCCTTTCTACAGTCTTAATAACTTCAGAAATTTGACTAGGTGTAATCTGATCTTGAGGCATTCCTTCTAAAGTAAGATGAATGCTGCCACTATGAATTTGAGAGATTCTCCAATTTATCAGGGGGCGATTTTTGTTAGCAAGGGTTTTATCTACTTCATGGAGTAGTATTGCTAATTGTTCTTGAGCCTTGATAAATTTATCAAAAGACAACAGTGAGCCTTCTATATCTAGTGTTAGGCTCTTGATTGTTTCCTTCGATATAGGGCTTTCCCCTTTAGTCATGGCTCTAGGAATCGTGATAATTATCTCAAGTGTAAAGGTTTTGGCTAACTACTAAAGCTTCCTACTTTACATTTTTACATGAACTAACCCTAAAGCCTAAACTAGGTTGACCTATAACCACAAAAAAACCCGCTTGCGCGAGCTTTTTCCACAAAACCAAAGTTTTAATTAACCTAACAACGCTTTTGCCTTCGCTACCACGTTATCCACGGTAAAACCAAACTTCTCTGACATTCCTAGAGAAAATATCGTAATTTTGTTAAAATAATCTCAAAGAAAAGCCTCTAAAATCAAAGGTAATGTCCAAAATCGCTAAAAAACTTAGTAATTCTCCTTTTCGTTATCCCGGCGGTAAATTTTATGCCCGTAAGCTAATCTTAGCTTGTCTTCCTAGTCACCATAAGTATTGTGAACCTTTTGCGGGGGGAGCATCTATATTCTTTGCTAAGGAAAGTGTAGCAGAGAATATTCTCAATGACAAAGATGAGGAATTAATGAACTGTTATCGACATATCAAAGATCATCTTGATAGTCTAATTGAATTATTAAAAGGTCTAAACGCTACCAAAGAACTACACAGTTATTATAAAAATGAATTTCAACCAGCCAATGACCTAGAAAGAGCCATGCGTTGGTATTATCTAAATAGAACTTCCTACTCAGGAATTATGAAACTTGAAAATTGTTATTGGGGCTATGGTGATAAGTATTCTATGCGTCCTGAAAACTGGCCTTCTCACCTAAAAACCACTTCGGAAAAACTGCAAAATGTCAATTTATCTTGTTTAGATTTTGAAGATTTAATCAATCAATTACCCGATGATTACTTTTTATTTGTCGATCCTCCTTACTTTCAAGCAGATCAAAATAAATTCTATTCCTGCTTCTTCAGTCTAGAAGATCATGAAAGGTTATGTAAGACGTTGAAAAAACATCAACATCGATTTAAATTTCTTTTGACTTATGATAATTGCTCCGAAATTAGAGAAATGTATGATTGGTGTATTTCTTTACAAGATAATGAATGGAATTACACTATTAATCGAACTGATGATCAAAAAAATGGTTTAAAATTAGAACATGGTTATCAGAGTGAAAGACGCAAGGGCAAGGAGGTATTTATTGCTAATTATGATCTTCAGAAACCTGCAAGATTTACACCTCTACAATTAAGTTTATTCGATGTATCTTGATTCCTAATTTTAATCAAGTAAATCCTCTATTTTTTCTATCGGGAGCCATGGTTGTAGAGGTTCAGCCGTATTAACATCAAAGAAAATTTTGGGATAATTAGGGATGAAATTACAGTTTTGATCCTGGCATTTCTGGCGAGAACAATTGATATTATTGGTTTGATTTGCTGTTAAATCTTTACTTCTGGCAACGTACATTTTCAAAAGGGCTTCTTCTTGATTATTAATATTAATTTTACTTAAAAATATTTGCTCTTTTGGTGTGGGGTTCCAAACAAATAGTCCCGTTTCTAAATTGGTCTGAAAAAAAGCATTGGCAAGAGATGTAATCACTAAATCAAAATCTGTTTCAATATATTGATCTTTGTGAATATTGAGGCTTGTTGAAGGTATTCCTATCAATTTAGACCTTTGTTCTGCCGCTTTGTCTCCTAAGGTTCTTGATCTCATACATTTGACTTCAATAAAAGGTCTGATACCTCCCTGAAGACGGAAACTACCTTTTTTGGCTAACTTACATTCAGCAGAGTATTTTTTGGCGTTTTTTTGATTGATAATAGCTACATCTATATCGTGAGAACCAGCTTGAGGATTTAAGCGAGGATTAGTAACTAAATAATTATTCGCGAGTATTTTTGACAGTTCATCTTGTACAGTGAACTCAAAAAACTTGCCACGAATCATAGGAATAACTTTTGGATCATTGAGAACTTCTGTAATATATTTGATATTCAAACTATAACTCTTACAAAAACTTTCTATTTTTTCAAACCATTCCCATTCAAGCTCGTTATCATGCAAAAACTGCTCAAGCAATTTAATCAAATCTTCTGACATCATCAGTATTTACATCGGAATTTATAGACATAGTGTTAAAAAGCTCCGAAAGACTTATGTTTAATGCTCTACATAAAGAAATCAAGCATAGTAAAGAAGGATTCCTTTTACCACGTTCAAGAAGACTGATGTAAGTTCTATCCAAATTGGCCGCTTCGGCCAACCTTTCTTGGGATAAACCCTTTTGAATGCGAGCATTATGTAAACATCTGCCAAATTGAGCTAAATTGTCCTTTGCCATGCTTCGATTAAACTGCCTGACGTGACCCCTAGTCCACTGACTGACAGTCACAATAGAAAAACAAAAAAATGAGCCAGATTTTTCTGACTCATTACAGCTAAGATTTCAGGTAATTAACCTAACAACGCTTTTGCCTTCGCTACCACGTTATCCACGGTAAAACCGAACTTCTCTAGAATCACACCTCCTGGAGCAGAAGCGCCGAAGGTATCAACCCCCAACACATCCCCCTCATCGGTGATGTAGCGATGCCAACCCATAGTTGAACCCGCTTCCACCGCGAGACGTTTTTTCACTGCTTTCGGCAATACCGATTCTTTGTATTCTGCCGATTGTTCCTCGAATAGCTCCCAACAGGGCATAGAAACGACGCGGGCTTTAATTCCTGCTTCTTTCAACACCGCAGCCGCTTTATCGCAGAGATACAACTCGCCACCCGTACCGATGAGAATGACATCGGGAGTACCTTCACAATCGGTGATAATATAAGCACCTTTGGCCACACCCTCAAGGGAAGTTCCTGCTAAATTGGGCAGATTTTGACGGGATAATGCTAGTAACGTCGGGCGCTTAGTTTCACTCACCGCTACTTTATAAGCGCCAGAAGTTTCCGTACCATCCCCCGGACGCATGACTAAGAGGTTAGGAATAGCGCGCAGAGAAGCAACGTGTTCCACGGGTTGGTGAGTCGGTCCATCTTCCCCTAGGGCAATGGAATCGTGAGTCATTACCCAGATGACGCGAGTTTCTGACAATGCCGATAAACGGATAGAATTCCGCATATAGTCGGTGAAAATCAGGAAAGTTGCCCCGTAGGGAATCAATCCCGTGTTATGGAGAGCAATCCCGTTACAAATCGCCCCCATCGCGTGTTCTCGCACGCCAAAATGGACGTTACGCTCCTGATAACTGCCTTTTTGGAAATTACCAAAATGCTCTAATTCCGTGTAGTTAGAGTGGGTTAAATCCGCCGAACCACCGATTAAACCGGGTAAAACCCCCGCAAGCGCATTTAAGCAGATTTCCGAGTGTTTACGACTAGCGAGCGCCTTATCTTCGGGTTTATAAACCGGTAAAGCTTGCTCCCAACCTTCCGGCAGTTGACCGGTGGTTAACTGCTCAAATAAAGCCGCTTCTGCGGGATATTTAGCCTGATATTCGTTAAATAACTTATTCCAGTCCGTTTCTGCCGTCGCTCCCTTGTCCACTGCTTGCCGGAAACGATTTAACACCTCATCGGGAACCACAAACGGCTCGTATTCCCAACCTAAGGCTTTCCGGGTTAACTCGATTTCTGTTGCTCCCAAAGCTGCCCCGTGAACATCGGCGGTATTAGACTTATTGGGGGAACCATAACCGATGGTGGTGGTGATTTTAATCATCGAGGGTTTATCGGTGACAGCTTTGGCAGCCGCGATCGCATTGGCAATGGCATCTAAATCGGTGTTACCATTCTCGACGTGCTGAACGTGCCAACCGTAGGCTTCAAAACGCTTGCTCACGTCTTCGGTAAAAGCGATATCGGTGGAACCATCGATCGAGATATGGTTATCATCATAGAGAGCGATTAACTTGCCTAAACCCCAGTGACCGGCTAAAGAACAAGCTTCCCCAGAAATCCCCTCCATATTGCAACCATCACCCAAAATGACATAGGTGTAATGGTCGATAATTTTGGCATCCGGTTTGTTGAAACGGGCTGCTAAATGGGCTTCTGCTAGGGCCAAACCCACACCATTGGCAATCCCTTGACCCAGGGGACCAGTGGTCACTTCTACCCCTTCCGTGACGAAATTTTCGGGGTGGCCGGGGGTTTTCGATTTCCACTGCCGGAATTGTTTAATTTCCTCTAGGGGAACGCTATCGTATCCGGTCAGGTACATCAAAGCGTACTGCAGCATACAACCGTGACCGGCGGAGAGAACAAAACGATCGCGATTGACCCATTGGGGGTTTTTCGGGTTAAAACGCAGGAATTGATCCCAGAGAACAAAGGCCATGGGAGCGGCTCCCATGGGCAGTCCGGGGTGTCCCGATTTAGCTTTTTCTACGGCATCCACCGCTAAAAAACGTACCGCATTAATACAAAGTTCTTCGAGGGATTGGGAGACTACAACCATAATGTTTTTTAGAATGAACTACAAAAATAAGACCAGGTTAAAGAGGGAGCCACTCACAGATTACTCTTTCAGGGGCATCGACTCAAGCATATTTTCTAAAAGCTAGGGTGACGTTATGGCCACCAAATCCAAAGGAGTTGGAGAGGGCAGCGTTAACTATCTGCTGACGACTTTCGTAGGGGACGTAATCAAGATCACAATCGGGGTCAGGATTGTCCAGGTTGAGAGTCGGGGGAATCCGATCATTAGCGATCGCCATTACCGTGGCCACGGCTTCAATACCGCCAGAACCGCCTAAAAGGTGGCCTGTCATCGATTTGGTGGAACTGACGGGGATTTGGTAGGCCGATTCTCCTAAAGCTTTTTTAATCGCCTTGGTTTCCGTGGGATCATTGGCCCCTGTACTGGTGCCGTGGGCGTTGATATAGCTAATTTCCGCCGGAGTCAAACCGGCATCTTTGATCGCTAATTCGATCGCTCTGGTGGCCCCACGACCGTCGGGAACCGGTGCCGTCATGTGATAGGCATCGCAAGTCAGACCATAACCGATCATTTCGGCGTAAATCCGCGCCCCACGGGCTAAGGCCGTTTCTAATTCCTCTATAATCAGGATTCCGGCCCCTTCCCCCATGACAAAACCATCCCGATCCTTGTCAAAGGGACGACTGGCCCGGGTGGGGTCATCGTTGCGGGTGGACAGGGCCTTAGCGGAGGCAAAACCAGCCAATCCTAGGGGGGTAACGGCGGCTTCCGTCCCACCGCAGATCATCGCTTTGGCCGAACCCCTTTGTACTAGACGAAAAGCATCCCCGATGGCATTGGAACCAGCAGCACAAGCGGTCACGGTACAGTTACTCGGTCCCTTGGCTCCCGTATGGATAGCGGTTAAACCGGCGGCCATATTGGCAATCATCATCGGGATCATGAAAGGACTACACCGGCCCGGACCTTTTGTCAAGTAAATTTCCTGTTGATCCTCCAGCACTTTTATACCACCTACGCCCGTACCGATTAGTACACCTATATCATCGGCATTGAGAGCGTCGATAACTAATCGCGAATCTTGCAGTGCTTGCAAACTGGCGGCGACGGCAAATTGAGCGAAACGGTCCATGCGCTTTGCCTCTTTGCGATCCACATATTCGTGGGGGTCAAAACCCCGCACTTCCCCAGCAATGCGACAAGCGTGACGGGAGGCATCAAAGTGGGTAATTAAACCAATGCCACTTTTGCCGTTGATTAAGCCTGTCCAATAGTCTGCTAGATTATTGCCGAGGGGAGTGATCGCACCCATCCCCGTGATGACAACCCTTTTTAATGGCAATTCTGTCATGTTTGTTCAAAAATAAGGGCAGATTTTGCCCCAGATATTTAATTCTAAATTGTCAATTTTCCCGCAATAATTAGGCGGTTGCTCCTACTTTCTCGTTAATATACTCGACAGCTTTGCCCACAGTGTCAATTTGTTCGGCTGCTTCGTCGGGAATTTCAATATCAAATTCTTCCTCTAAAGCCATCACCAACTCGACCACATCAAGGGAATCCGCTTTCAGATCATTAGCAAAGCTTGCTTCAGGGATAACTGTATCCGGATCCTCTACTTCTAATTGTTCCACAACAACTTTTTTAACTCGATCAAAAATGTCTGCACTCATGGATGTCAATTTTTATCCGCTGGTTTACCGGACTCTAGCCTCTAGGGTCTGGGGAAATGGGGCGGTGTTACCATTTCCGACAATAAATTTCGGTTAGCTTTTTCACTGACCATTTTTCATCTTACTGGAAGTTGTTCCCCTCTTGATGAAGTTTTTTCGCGATCATCAGGGAAATTGGGGTGTAGGGTGTGGGGTGTAGGGTGTGGGGAGAATAAATAAAAATAATCTCCTGTCTCCTGACTACTGACTACTGACTACTGACTACTGACTCCTGCCTCCTGAATAAAAAGCAAAAATATAACGGATAACTCTGAAATTAAGATAATAATCATGGCTGACCATCACCCAAATTTTAGAATTTCCGTTTTTTTGGTTTTCTTGACTACTATTCGGCGGTGGCCAATCCGGTTTCGGTGCTGCCGGTGCTGCGACGACGGGTGAGAGTATTAAAGAGCATAATTCCGATCGCTTTGATTAGATTACCTTCCAACTCTTGGAACATTTTCATGTTCATGCCAAAAGCGGCGTTAGCTTCGGTGACAATGCGATCGGCCATGGCTTGATCCACCGGTAACTCGTCGAGGGTTTGACGATAGTGGTTTTTATAGGCTTTTTCGTCGGTAATATCTTTGAAATCATAGAAAGCTGTGCCACCAGTTTCCAGATTCATCGCTTTTTCGGCGATTTTTTTCAAGATTTGCCCCCCGGACAGATCGCCGAGATAACGGGTATAGGAATGAGCGACTAATAATTCGGGTTCTGTTGTGGCGATTTCCCGAATCCGGTTAACGTAGGCCTGACCTGCGGGAGATAAAGCGATCTCGTTGCGCCAATTTGGACCATAATAAAAATATAAATCCTGTTCTAGCGCATTTTTGCGATTGAGTTCAGGAAAACAGATTTTAGAAACGACGGGATGACTACGAAGTTTTTCCATCTCCTCTTCCATGGCCGAATAGACGAAGTAGAGGTTAGCCACCAGTTTGCGATAGGAAGTTTTTTCCACCACACCTTTGAGAAAACACTTGACAAAACCGACGTTTTCTGCCATGGTGTGAGATTTTTTCGTGCCTTCTCGCAGTTGAGTTGATAAATTAACGCTCATATTATGATCACCTGTTGGGATGAGTAGAATGGATCGGGTTCGTTACAGATGCTTACTAAAACCGCCTATTTTGGTAGATTAAACTGAATCGATCGCTAATTTTATTAAGAATTTTTACAGTGCCGCCGGGGGAGCTTAGGGGGAAAAGTTAGCTCTAGCAGGACTTAACCGTCGGTTGAAACTGGTATTGAGCCAGATGGCGAAATTGTAAAGATTAGTGAAAAACTGCTGCCTAGGTCATCTTGGGGAGAGAGAGGCTAGGACATAGCACTAATATCGATTATCGAGCAACATTCTTCACACTTCTTATTAATTCTTAACATTCAGGAGACTTAGATCAGCAAAATTTCACAAATTAAAACCGAATTTAGCAATCATGCTTATAATCAGTACAGGATTCTTTATGTTGTGCTAAACTCAAGCCCTTGAGAGACAAAGCCCTAGTTGCGATGTCAGCGAGAACACATTTAGCAACCCCCTACCCAAACCCTTAGTCATAACACTCTGGTAATGCCCCGAATACTTGTAATCGATGATGATCCTGCGATCGCGGAATTAGTCTCCATCAACTTGGAGATGGCGGGTTATGACGTTAACCCCGCAGAGGACGGGATTAAAGGCCAGGCCTTGGCCGTCCAGTTACAACCCGATTTAATCATGCTGGATTTAATGTTGCCCAAAGTCGATGGTTTTACTGTCTGTCAGCGTTTGCGACGAGATGAACGCACGTCAGACATCCCGATTTTGATGCTGACAGCCTTAGGACAAACCCAAGATAAAGTGGAAGGTTTTAACGCGGGTGCCGATGATTACCTGACCAAACCTTTCGAGGTGGAGGAAATGTTAGCTAGGGTACGCGCTCTCCTGAGACGCACCGATCGCATTCCCCAAGCCGCTAAACACTCAGAAATACTCAGTTTTGGGCCTTTAACCCTGGTTCCCGAACGTTTTGAGGCGGTCTGGTTTGAAGGTGTGGTCAAGTTAACCCATCTAGAATTCGAGTTACTCCACTGTCTTCTCCAGCGTCACGGTCAGACCGTTTCCCCCAGTGATATTCTCAAGGAAGTCTGGGGATACGATCCCGATGATGATATCGAGACTATTCGCGTTCACATTCGCCATCTGAGAACGAAACTAGAACCCGATCCCCGCCACCCTCGCTATATTAAAACCGTTTACGGTGCGGGTTATTGTCTGGAGTTACCCACCAATGAACAGGTGGTGCTTGATTCATCGGCGGCAACAGTTTAAACGGGGAGCGATTGTCTAAATAGGCAATAGGGACTATTGTTTCCTCGCTCCTCCTCCTCTTCAGATTGAGAAGGTTGACCGGCGGTTAGGTTTTGATGGCTATGGCTGCGGCCTCTTTGTGACCCTGACGATAACAAGGGGAAAACACCCCTAGCAAGTCAGGACAATGGCGGGAGTAATTACTGGTTGAATTTAGTATCAGCAGAAGTCTCTCGCTTTTAGCCATGGGACGGCGCTTTTAAACGGGAGAATTACTTCGCCTTAGGGTTCCCCTCATGAATGCTGAATATATGGGGTTTGCTGAAAAAGTCGCTCAAAGAATTATGCTATTGCTGAACTTCCCCCATACATATATACTATAATAGCCGAAAACCCTTATCCATCAATGGATACGCCCCTTAACTTTTCTTGATGTACCCATGTAATTTGTAACATTTCTTAATGGA
>NZ_SFBO01000078.1:0-6813 GCF_007095705.1 Microcystis sp. Msp_OC_L_20101000_S702 | reverse complement strand
TCTTCCGAACTTACCATGTAAAATCAACTAGCAAAATGCCAATTTAATAAACATCTAAGACTAAAGTTTTTAAAGTTTCTAAATCCATAGCCTCTCCTTTTAATCACCTTCAGTTTATTGTTAATTCCTTCCACTGTTCCCTGGGTTGTTCGGTTATCAAAATAGGCAGTTATTTCGTCAATCCAGCGCCGAATTGTCTGGCAGCTTTTAGGAAAGTAAGCCATCGCCTTTTTTATCCAATCGCTCAAGGCAAATAATCCCTCATTCCCCTCCGTATTTTTCTCAAATACTTCTCTAAATTACTCTTTTAATTTGTGCATTTCCCCAAGTTTTGGAGACACTTTATATACTTCTTCCAATATTGCATCGCAAGTTTATGTCGGTCAAACGGTATCTGTTACCCCTTCTTTTGTCTGCATAGTGGGTAATCAAAATACGGATTATGAGGTAGATTTTCGCTTATTTGAATTTAATGAGCAAGGAAAAATTAAACAAAGGAGAGAAACGTTAAGATTTCAACAAAAAGGAGGAATTCATAACTTTTCTTTTCCCAGTAATCAAACCCCTTTAGAAGTGGGTAAAAAGTATTTATGGCAAGTCGCTATTCGTCAAAGTCCTGACGTTTGGATGATTCAACGAGCAGAATTCCGAGTGGTTGAAATACCCATTCATTTAAGTCAACCACCAATTCAAAAAACTGAACAAGCAGAACGCTATGCCGAAAATGGGTTATGGTATGATGCTTTAATGACGAGCTTATCTTCAACCCATCAAGGAGAATTAAACCCTCAAGTTTCCAATTTTATTAAATCTCTTGTAGAATCTGAACATTTAGATCCATCTGAAGGGGTTGATGCCAAAATTATTACTCGACGAAATAACACTTTAATAAAACTGGCAGAATATTACAAATAGGCTTAATTTTTGTTGCAATCCTATGAGTAAGGGTATAATTAAACTAAGAAATCAACATTTTCAGCTAAAGCCATGCAATTAGCCTTAGAACAAATTATCGTCAATCCTGGTCAACAGTTACTTTTAAAAGAGCTTAACTGGCAAAAATTTGAGACAATATTATCAGAATTAGGAGAAAGTCGTGCTTCTCGGTTATCCTACAGTAACGGAATATTAGAAATTATGGTACCTTTACCCGAACATGAAAAAGATAAAGAAATCATTAATTATATGGTTCAGTTTTTGTTAGAAGCACTCAATATTGATTTTGAACCGTTAGGATCAACAACATTTAAAAACGAGCGGATGAATCAAGCGGTTGAACCTGATGCCTGTTTTTATATTAAAAACTATCAAGCCGTTATTGGCAAAAATAGACTTAATTTAGAAAGTGATCCCCCCCCCGATTTAGTCCTAGAAATTGATATTACTTCCCGTACTTATTTAGATAATTATCGACAGTTAGGTGTTCCCGAACTGTGGCGTTATACTCAAAGTGGCCTACAGATTAATTTATTACAAGAAGGAGAATATATTGAGTCTTTAAGCAGTCCCAATTTTCCTCAGATCCCGATTATTGAATTAATTAATCAATTTGTTAAACAAAGTCAACAAGTAGGGAGAAGTGAAGCCATCAGAAACTTTAAAAATTGGCTGACGGAAAATATAGATAATAGTTGAAAAATCCTAACATTTTCGACTAAGATAAATTCGTCCGTCGAGAGTTGTATAAACCCCTTGCGGTTCAATGATCAGTTTATTACTAGAATCTAGTTCACAAAAATAGATTAGATCATTGTTTTGAGCAGGGAATTTTTTAACCTCAGTGGGTGTGGATAAATCAGACAGGACAGAGGTTACAGCCGTTGGTGCTAGTTCTGAAAGTACCATGGTTATTCATTCCTCGTAGTTCGATTTTTACTTTGATGATTAATCAATTCACCGAGGCCGATTAAAATTCTAGAAACTAGCAGAATGAGAGCCTCTTGATTAAGAAAACATCCCGTAGAGGCTGTTAAAAAGTTACTGTTTTTTTGTCAGTTAAATTTTGTTAAGATAATGCCCAAAAACTACAATTTATGGTAGGAAAAGAGGTAAGTCGAAACCGAGTTTGATTTTTGCTTACTCTAAATCAGAAAGGGCATTGGGCAAGATTAGCTAACTATCCCTTTTTTGCCTCTTCCAGGTCATGATAATGCTGATAAGCGCCGATTTCGGGGTTAAAGGGGGCGATTTCTTCAGTTACAGTTAATCCCAAACCTTCTAACATTGCTTGTAGGACAGAATCAGGGGCCAGACGCAGATAATCGGGGTTAATTTCTAGGGCTACATGACGATTACCGAGGTGATAGGCCGCTTTGAGGAGTAAATCGGTTGAAGGGGCGGTAATAGTGATAACTGGTTCGGGTTTAGCGATAATTTGAACAATTTCGCCGTTTTCTCCCCGCAGGAAATCGCGATCCTGTAGAATGGTGCCGCGAGGTAAACGAAAACAGAGGGAAAAACCTTCGGGACTGTCGAGACGATAACGGCTGCGGGTGCGTTCTTCGGCCGTAAGTAGGAGGCTAAAAACCACCGTTTCTGGGGGAGGTGGACTAGCGGTATGACGGGGGGGTAAGCGCTCGGTAAAAGTTAACATGATATTGGTCAATGAGAAAAAACATTCTTATTGTAGCCCTGACTCCAACTTGACCCGAAAAACTGAGGAACTTTTTCTATTTATTTTCCCGCTGCAGACGAATCATCTCATTTTGTACCCGTCGTCTCAAGTTATCATCGCTACGAACCCGATTAGTAATGGCGTTAAATTCAGTCGCATTCAGTCCACTGTCTTGGACAATCTTTTTTGAGTTATTACAATAATCGACGGCAATTTTTTGGGCATTAGCGGGAAGATTATTAAAGCTTTCCCGTTGGTTACAGGTAATTGCTGGGGGAATTTTGCCTAAAATTTGCGAAATTGCCTGATAAGCTTGTTTTCTTTGGGTTTCGATCAACAAAACTGCGGTCGCATAACGTTTAATTTGGTCAGCCGTAAAATCTTGAGTATAAGCGGAAGACCGGAAACTAACCACCGCCGTCGTCCAAGAAAATTCGGGAATCACACCGCCAAGAATGGCGATTACTGCCAAAAAAGTCACGATAAAAGAACGTCTTAAGCTTTGACCTAGATCGGCTAGGGGATAGCAGTAAATCACCATGCGAGTTTGTCGCTGAATAGATAATGATAGCAAACTTTCCAGTTAAATCCTGCTTTTTTGAATATTTTTAACGATCATAAGTTCCAATTCTAGCGAATATCTCCTGGGTCTGAACCTTAATTTTTGGGCAGAAATTGCTTTGGTAAACTTTTTTAACGTTTTTGGTGGCAAAATTAATCAAAAATCTGGGAGAGAACCGATGAACGATTTTTGGGAAGTTAGGATGCCTATCGCTTTTAGAGAATATTTATCGGCAATTTAGCTTGCTAATCTCTTTTTATTAGCTTATATCGCCGTAAATCTCTCGCTTATTCCCTTTTGTCTCTCCTCTTACCGGGGAATCGGGGGGAAATCTAGATAAATTAAAGGTTTCAGCGATTCCGATCGAGACAATTCCCGCTTAGAATAATGCAGTGGAATATATAGCCAATGAGGATTTGAGGCTTTATTTAGTGATCTCGATCCTGGCGAGTCCTCAACAGGGGAACCATAATAAACTACTGACAACCACCCTAAACTCAGAAAAACCGCAAAAAAAGGAGTTAGCGCATGAATAAAGGTGAATTAATCGATCAAATCGCTCTCAAAGCCTCTGTGACCAAAAAACAAGCAGATGCTGTTCTCACTGCCGCCATCGAAACCATTATCGATGCGGTTTCTGAGGGGGACAAAGTAACCCTAGTAGGATTCGGTTCCTTCGAGGCCCGGGAACGTCAGGCCCGGGAAGGACGCAACCCGAAAACCGGCGATAAGATGGAGATTCCAGCCACTCGCGTCCCGGCTTTCTCGGCGGGTAAACTGTTTAAAGACAGAGTGGCTCCGGATAAGGAATAATTACTGTTGAGTTTCGTTCGCTGTAAGTCTTTTGCCTAGACCTAAACATGGTGGTAATCTTGACTGGGCGGCCGCAATTGCTGGCTGTCCGGTTTCCTCTATTCTCGATTTTTCTGCCAGTATCAACCCCCTCGGTCCACCGGAAAGCGCCCTAACCGCTATTAAAAGCCATTTAACCAGTCTGACTCGTTATCCTGACCCCGCGTATTGGCAGTTGCGTTCTGCCCTCGGTCAATGGCACAATATCGGACCAGATTGGATTCTCCCGGGCAATGGTACGGCTGAGTTATTAACCTGGGCTGGTCGGGAATTGGCCTCATTTGATAGTGTTTATGTACTAACACCCGCTTTTAACGATTACGAACGGGCTTTAAAAAGTTTTGGTGGAAAAATCTGCCAACATTCCCTAGATTTAACCAGTTTAAAGCCGGTTAATCCCGAAAAACAAGGCTTATTACTTAATAATCCCCATAATCCCACCGGGAAACTCTGGACGGTGGCGGCCATTCGTCCCTATCTATCGCAATTTGGTTTGGTGGTAGTGGATGAAGCTTTTATGGATTTTTTACCCCCGCCACAACAGGAGAGTTTAATATCTCTGTTGCCGGAATATCCCAATCTCGTGATTTTGCGTTCCCTAACTAAATTTTACAGTCTCCCCGGTTTGCGTCTAGGATACGTCCTCGCTCATCCCGATCGCCTGTTACAATGGCAAAGATGGCGCGATCCTTGGTCGGTGAATAATTTGGCTGTGGTTGCCGCTATTGCGGCAATTGAAGATAGGGATTTTCAACAACAAACTTGGGATTGGTTAACGGCATCCCGCCAGGATTTATGGCAGGGATTAGCTAATTTTCCGCAATTACAGCCCCAAACCAGTGCCGCTAACTTCCTCTTAGTACAATCTCAATCTTCCTGTTTACCCCTACAGGAAGCTTTATTAAAATATCATCGAATTTTTATCCGCGATTGTCTCAGTTTCCCCGAATTGGGCAGCAATTATTTTCGGGTCGCTGTCCGTTTACCGGCAGAAAATCAACGATTATTATCGGCTTTAGAGAGTGTTTTAGCTGCGTCTGAGGATGTCAATGTCTGATATTAACCACAAAAAGGCTCCCGCCAACTAGACGGGAGCCGCTGCCATCGAACTAACCGAAATTAGTCGAGGTCAGGCATTGCCAATGCGGGTTCAGTCTCGCGGTCAATTCCTTTCTCGAAACCGGCGGCGGCGGCGCGAGCGCGTCCAGCGTGCCAGAGGTGTCCAATCAGGAAGAAGAAGGCGAGGGTGAAGTGAGAGGTAGCCAACCAAGCGCGAGGAGACACATAGTTAAACGAGTTAACGTCAGTGATAACCCCACCCACAGAGTTCAAGGAACCTAAAGGAGCGTGGGTCATGTATTCAGCCGCGCGGCGTACTTGCCAGGGTTGTACGTCATTTCTGATTTTGTCGAGGTCTAAACCGTTAGGACCGCGGAGGGGTTCTAACCAGGGACCGCGGAAATCCCAGAAACGCATGGTTTCACCACCGAAGATGATTTCGCCAGTGGGAGAGCGCATCAGGTATTTACCTAGACCGGTGGGGCCTTGGGCAGAAGCGACGTTAGCACCTAAGCGTTGGTCACGCACCAAGAAGGTGAAAGCTTGAGCTTGGGAAGCTTCCATGCCGGTCGGACCGTAGAATTCACTGGGATAGGCGGTGTTGTTAAACCAAACGTAAACGGCGGCGATAAAGCCCATCATGGAAAGAGCGCCCAAGCTGTAGGACAGATAGGCTTCTCCAGACCAGATGAAAGCGCGACGCGCCCAGGCAAAAGGTTTGGTGAGAATGTGCCAGATACCGCCAGCGATACAGATTAAGCCAATCCAGATGTGACCGCCGATGATATCTTCCATGTTGTTGACGCTGATAATCCAGCCTTCGCCACCGAAAGGAGCTTTGGTCAGATAACCAAAGATAACTGCGGGGTTGAGGGTCGGATTGGTGATGATGCGGACATCACCGCCACCGGGGGCCCAGGTATCATAGACACCGCCAAAGAACATGGCTTTAAATACCAACAACAGCGCACCACAACCCAAGAGAATCAGGTGATAACCGATGATGTTGGTCATTTGGTTTTTGTCTTTCCAGTCGTAACCGAAGAAATTAGAGTATTCCTCTAGGGTTTCCGGTCCGCGGATAGCGTGGTAGATACCACCAAAACCGAGTACAGCCGAAGAAATTAAGTGCAGAACACCAGCGACGAAGTAGGGGAAGGTATCGACTACTTCACCACCCGGACCGACCCCAAAACCGAGGGTAGCTAAGTGGGGAAGCAGGATTAAACCCTGTTCGTACATCGGTTTTTCGGGGATAAAGTGGGCGGTTTCAAACAGGGTCATCGCCCCAGCCCAGAAAACGATTAAACCGGCGTGGGCGACGTGAGCGCCGAGCAGTTTACCGGAGAGGTTGATAAGACGAGCGTTACCAGACCACCAAGCGAAGCCAGTGGAACTTTGGTCACGACCACTAGCGGTAGGGATATTAGAGAGCGTTACCACGCGGGAGAACCTCCTCAGGGAAGATAAAGTTTTCGTGGGGTTGGTCTTGGGGAGCCATCCAAGCTCTCAGACCTTCGTTAAGCAGAATATTTTTAGTGTAGAAGGTTTCAAATTCCGGGTCTTCCGCCGCTCTCAATTCCTGAGAAACGAAGTCATAGGCCCGTAGATTAAGCGCTAATCCCACTACACCCACAGCACTCATCCATAAACCAGTCACGGGGACAAAGAGCATGAAGAAGTGTAACCAACGTTTGTTGGAGAAAGCGATGCCGAAGATTTGCGA
>NZ_SFBO01000077.1:0-6480 GCF_007095705.1 Microcystis sp. Msp_OC_L_20101000_S702 | reverse complement strand
TGATTAGGATAAGTTATAATTTAAAAAATTAATCAACAACTAAAGCTTATGCTTGTAGCTAAGTGAAATCATTGATTAAGAGACCTGTACTTTTCAATGACTTTTTCAGCAAACCCTAGTTAGCCGTAATTATGAATTATGAATTGGGAAGAATAAATAAAAGCAATCTTCTGAATACTGATAACTGTTAACTGTTAACTTACCCACTGATAACTGATAACTGATAACTGATAACTGATAACTGATAACTGTTATAAAGCGCCAGCTGCCGTGCGATCGAGTATTCCCGCTCCTAGATGAGAAGTAATATTAATTGCTTGCAGGACTGGTTGAGAGTCAACTCCTTTAGGATAATCGATAACACTAACCGCGCCATTTCCCTGTTTAATATTCCAGAAATTAGCGGGTTTTAAACCCAATAAATAACAAAGAATCACCTTATTAATGGCATCGTGAGCTACTACCATAATTGTCTTAGGACTATCACTATTACTATAGGTTTTAACGATTTGCTGCCAACAAGCGATCGCTCGATCCCAAACTTCCTGTAAATTCTCCCCTTCTGGCATTTGCACGGTTTCTGGGGCATTTTTCCAGTCTTCTAACATCCCGGGGAAACTCGCTTCAATTTCCTCCTCTAATTTACCTTCCCAAAGTCCGTGACAGATTTCCGTCAGATCTACTTGGGTATCTAAGGTGACATCGGGGTGATATTGCAGGATAATTTGGGCAGTTTCCTTGGGACGGGACAAAGGACTGGTGACAGCGTGATCGATCGCCGTTTCTCGCAGAAATTCGGCGGCTTTCTCAGCTTGAGCTTTGCCATTATCATTGAGAGGAATATCGCGCACCCCTTGAAAACGTTTATCCCGATTCCATTGGGTTTCTCCGTGACGCACCAGCAGCAGCCTCGATCCTTGGAAAGGAGGACGCGGTGGGGGTAAAGCTATCCCTAAGTGTGCCGTTTGATTGAGGGATTCCACCTGGACAGGATCACCAAAATCACCCGTAAAATTGAGAACATTAACGCAACAGTTAGATTGTTGGAGGGAATGGTATAAGGAAACTGGAATACCGATGGCACTGAGGATTAAACAGCGATTAATGCCGTTATGGGCAACAATGAGGATAGTTTGGCCCTCGTGTTGGGGAATAATTTCTCGCCAAAAATCCTGCGCTTGTTGATAGAGGGAGAGAACGGGATAATGTTCTTGACCATCGGGCAGTATCATCTTAAATTCATGAGGTTTTTGGTGCCAATCCCGATATTCTTGGGGGTATTGAGCTTTTACCTCCTCTTTGACCATATTTTCCCAGATAGGCAGATCGATTTCTAGTAACTGCGAAGTGGGTTGAATGACGGGAGAGTGATTTAAACGAGACTGAATCACCTCAGCAGTAGATTTGGCTCTTTGGAGAGGACTACAGTAAAAAGCGGCGATATCGATTTGACTGAGGGCATTTCCTACTTTTTCCGCGTCCAGATGCCCTTTTTCCGTCAAAACCGAGCCATCACTGCGACCTTGTATTTTCTGCTCTGCGTTATAACTGCTTTGTCCATGACGAACAATAATCACACGAGTAGCCAAGCGGTTCAGTCTCCTTAACTAAAAGTCTCAATATCAGATTACAGGCGATCGGGATCGGAGTACAAATCAGTGATCAGTAATCAGTAATTAGCATAGCACACTTGTACTAAAATATCGCCTACAGTTTCAAGGCAGCACAGCATATCAAAACTTCCTGATATAACAATCTCTTTGGGATCAAGGGTTTGGCGGTTTTGTCAAGAAACCATGACAATGTACTTGGTCAAAATCGGAATCTTGCTGTTTAATAGGTATTTATAACAAGCGATTCCCTTGATCCCCATCGAGTGGATCTCTTGTTCACAAAGCAATCGATGAGTAGTTGAAGGATTACCCAGATCACTGCTTTTGCAAATGCCCAAAAACATTTGCCGTCGTAACTAATCGGAGAGCGTCAACTCATGGTTCCAGAATACCCCCCCTTAGATGAGATGACCTTGCGGCAACTACGACGAGTTGCCAGTCAATACAGCATCTCTCGTTACAGTCGGATGCGGAAAACGCAATTAATCGAGGCAATTACCCAAGCTATGGGAGTAAGCGGCAATTTTAAATCTATTATTAAAGAGGAAAAACCAGTGGAAGCAGCAAAATTTGAATTAGGTCAAGCTCACCCGATCGAAGATATTCTAGGTTCGGTGGATGATGGTTTAGGAGATCTGCCCGGTGGCTACGGTGAAAATCGCATTACCCTGTTACCTCGCGATCCTCAGTGGGCCTATGCTTACTGGGATATCCCCAACGAATCAAAAGAAGATCTCCGTCGTCAAGGAGGACAACAGTTAGCCCTGCGTCTTTATGATGTCACCGATATCGATATCAATAGCCAAGGCGCGCATAGCGTCCAAGAATATCTCTGTGATGAATTGGCCCGGGAATGGTACTTACCGATTCCGGTCAGCGATCGAGATTATGTTATCGATATCGGTTATCGTTGTGCTGATGGACGTTGGTTAGTTTTGGCCCGTTCTCCTTTAGTGCGGATTCCTCCCGTCTATCCTTCCGACTGGATTGAAGATATTTTTGTCACCGTTAACTGGGAAGAAGAACTGGTGGGCAAAACTGTTTACGAACTCGTTCCCCCCAGCAAACGCTACGACAGCAGCACCGGAACCACCGGAAGCCCTATCTACGACCAAATTTTCGAGAGTGTCGGCGATATCGAGGCCCTACGGGTGGCTGGCTCCTTGTTTGGTTCCATGCAGCACGTCGCTGGTTCCGTACCGATGTCGGAAGTGATCAGTTCTTATGTATTCCCCTCCGGGGTTGGTATGTGGGCAGTTCCCACGGTATCGGGACTAACCGCTTCCGGTATCGGGATGACTGCTTCTGGTATCGGTATGGGTGCTTCGGAAACCCTACAACGTCCGCGCAAATTCTGGTTAGTTGCCGATGCAGAATTAATCGTCTATGGTGCCACCGAACCCGATGCCACCGTAACTATCGGTGGTCGTCCGATTAAACTCAATCCCGATGGCACTTTCCGCTATCAGATGTCCTTCCAAGATGGTTTAATCGATTATCCGATTATGGCCGTGGCCGCCGATGGTGAACAAAATCGTTCTATCCACATGAAATTTACCCGGGAAACCCCCTCTCGCAATACCAACACTAAAGATGAGGCGGTTCTAGAATGGTTATTCTAGATCGGGTTTTCTAACGTTACCAAAGCCAACCTAATTACTTCCCCCTAACTGAGATTCAGTTAGGGGATTTTTTTCGAGAAGATAACGGCAAGCTACCGAGGGGGTTGCTTGCCGCTATCAACTTCTATTCCCAAATCTGACAGCTTAGATCGCCCGATTTTTGGGAAAGACGCAGATTTTCACCGTAATCGACGGGAACATCGATCACCGTAGGCACCTCTTGCCGGAAAGCCTCCTCTAGTGTCGGGATCAAATCCTGAGTAGATTCCACCCGATAGCCTTTTAATCCCATACTTTCGGCAAATTTAACAAAATCGGGATTACCAAACTTAATAAAAGAAGAGGTCCCAAAATAGTTTAACTGCTTCCATTCGATTAAACCGTAACCGCCATCATTAAAGATGAGAGTGACGAAGGGAGTTCCCACCCGCAAAGCTGTCTCCAATTCCTGACAATTCATCATAAAACCGCCGTCTCCCGTCACCGCCACAATGCGCTTATCGGGATAAACTAACTTAGCGGCGATCGCACCAGGGATAGCAATACCCATAGCGGCGAAACCGTTAGAAATAATGCAAGTATTAGGACAATCGGAGTGATAATGGCGGGCCATCCACATTTTATGAGCGCCCACGTCACAAATAGCGATATCTTCTGGTCCCATAACCTGACGCAGATCGTAGATCAATTTTTGTGGCTTGATCGGAAAACCCGTATCATTGGCATAGGTTTCGTAATCGGCCCGAATTTCCGTCTTTAATCCCGCGGTGACAGGAGTTGGTTTATTCTGGCGATCGGCCCGTTTGAGGATATCGATGAGAGAATCGGTGATATCACCCACCACTTCCACCACCGGAGCATAACTGCTGTCAATTTCCGCTGGAGTCATGCCGATGTGAATAATCGGTAATTTCCCGTCTGGATTCCATTTTTTCGGGGAATACTCGATTAAATCGTAACCAACAGCGATAATTAAATCACTGCGATCGAAGGCACAACTAATCAAATCCCGTTGCTGTAATCCTACCGCCCAAAGAGCCAGAGGATGGGTATAGGGAATCACCCCCTTACCCATAAAAGTGTTAGCCACAGGGATATTCAAGGCCGTGGCGAATTCCGTTAAAGCCTCACTAGCATTAGCGCGAATTGCCCCATTTCCCGCCAAAATCAAGGGATTTTTCGCTTTAGAAATCACTGCCGCCGCCATATTCAAAGTCCGATAGGAAGCGTAAACTTTTTCCTGACTATCGAGGGGCAAGGGATGACCATCGGCAGGCATAGCAGCGATATTTTCGGGAAGATCGATATGAACGGCCCCCGGTTTCTCACTTTGGGCGGTTTTAAAGGCTCTCCGTACCACTTCTGGGGTGATACCCGGCCGGACGATCTGTTTATTCCATTTCGTCACTGGGGCGAACATGGCCACCAGATCCAGGTATTGATGGGATTCAATGTGCATCCGATCGGTTCCCACCTGGCCGGTGATGGCCACCAAGGGCGCCCCATCCAGGTTAGCATCGGCTACCCCTGTCATCAGGTTAGTCGCCCCCGGTCCTAAGGTGGAGAGACAAACCCCCGCTTTTCCCGTCAAGCGTCCATAGACATCGGCCATAAAAGCCGCGCCCTGTTCGTGACGGGTGGTGATAAATTTGATCGAGGAGTTTTTTAGGGCTTCCAAAACATCGAGGTTTTCTTCCCCGGGTAGCCCAAAAATATACTCGACCCCTTCATTCTCTAGACATTTAACTAGAAGTTCGGCTGTGTTTAATTCCCCCATAATTCCCTCCTGTAGAGCTTACTTCATCAGTAAAGTCTCTAGAGATAGTTCATCCCGGCGGATTGAGGTTGTTGCGCTCAACTCGTCGGGATGATATCAGTAGACTATATGTACCAATGTAGCTGACTAAAATTTTGTTTAAGTCTATCCATATACTATTGTGACTTAGATCTTGACCCTTGGCAGATTATTTATTACCACAATGGAGGGGAATTTTTTTTTAGGCCGTTAATTCTTCGGCAGCGTGGGCTAGTTGGGCGGCGACTTTGGCTAGATAGGGACGACTTAACCACCAGATAAACGGGGACAGCCAACCGCGCAGGGTGACAGAATAGGAAATATAAGTACCACAGAGGGTTGATTCTACTTGGTAGGTCATTTTCTGTTCCATGCCGGGGATAGCGAGAACTCTGAGGCTGAGGAGTTCCCCAGGGCGGACATTTTCCACGAAAACCCGGATAGGAATGGGAGTCAGACGGGTGACAGCTTGATAGATTAACCCCGGTTTAGCGATTAAACCCAGGGGAACATCAGCCTTGGCAATCAAAGGATGCCAAGAGACATCGGCCACATTGATTAATTTTTGCCAGAGGACATCGACGGGGGCGCTACTGACCACCCGATAGGTTTTGTAGAGTGAAAACTTACAGAATAGTCTGCCTTTGGCCGCTACAATCCTTAGGGAAAAATTGAGAATCACCGATCGCCCCCCCGCAAAAATAATCCAGGTAATCTTCCATTGTAAAAAATAAATGGCTTTCTGGGAGTGTGGGCTTTTTATAATTTTAACTTAGCGTCAGCAGAAGTCCCGCGCTTGAGTGCGATCGAATGAATGCTCTATTTAATTTGCTGTCATAACGTATCAAGTCGGAGCGATCGCTAGACTAAAGAGATAACCAAATAGCCTCCGATGCCTATCGTCCCCAACGACTGAGGGCAGCTATTCCCGCCGTCGTCAAGTTTTTCTCCTGTCAGAGTTTGATACAATTGTCTAGGATTGGGACTTCTGCAAGGGATTGGGACTATACGGCTGATTTAGCCATTAGGTATCTATTTCATGCTCAGACCCTCAATGAATAAATAGGCTGAAGCAGTTGAGTTTGCTCAAGCGTTCATAAACGTGATCGAGGATACAGTTTATCGGATTAGGGAGTTTCCAACCCTTAGGCTGTCATTGGTGTTCTCTATACGGTGGTGATTCGGTAGTAGTGATGGCGGCTTAATCCTTTGCTTTGCTGTGCATTGTAGTCATGGATAAAATACCAAACAGTTCCCCAACGTGATTCTCCATTTTTTTAGAGAAAGATAGACTCTCTCTCACCAGCCGAGAAATCCTTTGTCGAAAGGTATTATTTCTGGACTTCCCCGTTGACAAAAGGCCATAACCTGTGCTGTAGAAGGGATTAAGAGAATTTCCGCCGCCCCGTTACTGGGTACAAATCAGGGAAACTCCCAATAAATCTAACGC
>NZ_SFBO01000076.1:0-25318 GCF_007095705.1 Microcystis sp. Msp_OC_L_20101000_S702 | reverse complement strand
CATATTCATCGTCGTCTCAAAATATTTCGGATACTTTCATCAAGATACAGAAATCGCAGACGGCGATTTGGTCTGAGATTGAATTTGATTGCTGGTATCTACAATTACGAACTTCGTTACCGACAAAAGGATATATCTTGATTACTTTTGCAAGAGATCTAGTCTAGCAAAATAAGCAGGACATTTAAGAATGATTGTTCATCGGTAATTTTAATTGTCTGTTTTTGAGATTGGGATTGAAAGTTTAATTTTCCCTGAATCTTTCCAAAAGTTCTGAGCGAGATAAATTAGCCAGAGAAAGAAGTAAACCGGTGCGTTCGGAGATGGGAAGTTGGGCAATCCGTTCCACCAGACCAGATAATTCTGCATCTAGGCTGCCAAAGCGTCCTTCCAGAAGACTGGCTATCAGGGAAAGTTGTCCCTCTAAAGTGCCTTCTTGCTTTCCTTCTAATTTCCACTCTTCTCGTTGCTTTAGATAAGCTGGTGATAAGTTCATGATGTCCTCCTGTTCTTCTGGACTTAAATTATCTCTCAATTCTAAATTCTTGCGCCAGTTGGCCAGAATTTCCAGTAAATTCTCTTGGAAGGGATTACCTTCAGGCAATTGCACTAATTCTTCTACTGCTCGTTTCTGTGTCCCTCCTTTCCCTAGCACCCTCAACCATAAAGTCTCCTCATTGACTGGTAATTGATGGATGGCGACAATTCCTGTTTTGAACAGGCTAGGGGAAAAATAAACTCCTTTTCCCCACTCCTCTTTCATCCCCTCTTCTGGTAGGAATGAAGAGGGGATTCCCACGACTTCTTCAATCATTCTCGCTGAAAAAGTAGGCGTTAAAATCCAGAGAACTGGTAGTTCAGCTTCTGTTAGAGTTTTGCTTGTCCGTTTCGCCTTCCTTAAGACTTCGCCATGAACCGCGTATAACTTTGAGATGCAGCTGCGAATCTCTACCTCTGAGGGTGGGTTACGGAAGGGTTCAAATAAGCAGCAAGTCGCCGCCATTTTACCAAGTAACCCCAAGGGTAATTCAGTCCTTGATGCTGAACTGGCTGGTTCAAACCAGACATCGATTTCTTGGACTTCACTCTTGACTTTCTTACTCTTTTTAATCGTCCCTAGAGACGCTAAGAGTTCTTCTAAATATTCCTTGGCAAATTGGTCGTGAATTTGGCGAGTCATTGCAGGGGATAATTAAGCCGAGAAAGTGCATTAACAATCTTGTTAGATCATAGCAAGTTTTGAGAATTTATCTTTTTAATCAACAGCACCAGTGTGCGAACCAATCGGCTCTCTTATTCTTTGTGTGACAAGTTTAACTTATATAATAGCGATCGGTCTTTGTGTCCTTTGTGTCTCTGTGGTTCTTTACACTCACTTGAGCGCAAGACTGTATCTTAGAATACATTTTACCCACCAAACCGAAGAGAGTCACCAATCTTGCTTAAAGGCCCCTTTTCAAGTTCCCAGAGCTTAGTCACCAATATTGCGAAAGTGACGGAAAAGGGATAATCTTGCGATCAATTGCCCAAAAAAAAGGCTAGAATCGAAATATAGTATCGATCGCTAGAGATTTTTCATGAATTACAAAAAATTTTGCTTGGCTTTTTTGCTGTCCCTTATCCTCATCAACACTGGATTAGTTATGCCTAGTTACGCAGACGCAAGAGAATTGAGAACAATTACCGTAACGGGGGAAGGAATAGAAAATATCGCCACTTCTCAAGCAATAGTGCGCTTAGGGGTAGAAGTTCAAGGCAAAGAAGCGGGGAAAGTGCAGCAGGAAACCGCCAATCGTAGCGATGCGGTGGTTAAATTTCTCCGTTCCCGTCAAGTGGAAAAATTGGAAACCACTGGCATCAGTTTACAGCCCAATTACGACTTCAGCAACAATCAAAGACGTTTAATCGGTTATATCGGGGCTAATTTGATTAGTTTTCAGATTGATATAGCCCAAGCGGGGAGTTTAATCGATGAAGCGGTGAAAGTCGGGGCAACACGCATCGATGGGGTCAGTTTTACTGCTGGAGAGTCAGCGATCGCAGCTGCCCAAAGAACCGCTCTCATCAAAGCCACGGAACAAGCTAGAGAACAGGCTACAATCGTGTTACAAGCCCTCGGTTTAGTGCCGAAAGAAACGGTTTCTATCCAAGTGGGTAATACCAGTAATCCCGTGCCAATAGCCCGCTCAGAAGCGGTTTTTCGGAGTGCCGATGCTGCCAGTAGCCCAGTTATCGGAGGGGAACAAACCCTGCGCGCTGCTGTCACCCTCGAAATTAGCTATTAAAATAACCTTTAGCTATCAGTTAAGCTGTACTGTATTTAAACTGCCTATTGAGTATTTTAGTACAAATGCTGAAACTCTCTCTCCTCGCTCTCCTGCTCATAGACAGTCCTAACGAGTAATTTAGATAGTCAACAGCTTAAAATCAGCACCGATGCTCGGAAAATCTAGAAAACTTTCGCCCTCATCCGTGAATTATCCCAACTTTTTACCCACTGTTAGGGAGGGATTGAGTGAAGATACCTCCCTTGCTCTCCTCGAAAATATCCAACAAATTGCCATCGATAGCCCCATCTATCCTCGATCGATTCTAACTACCTATAGTCAACAAGGGCAAGGTCAACCGCCTTTTCTCCTCCTGCACGGTTTTGATAGTTCCCTGCTGGAATTTCGGCGTTTACTACCTTTACTCGCCCAAAATAGGGAAACTTGGGCGATAGATCTGCTCGGCTTTGGTTTTACTGAGCGATACCCAGATTTACAAGTATCTCCGAAAACTATTAAAAGCCATCTTTACCATTTCTGGCAAACTGCGATCGCTAAACCGATGATTTTAGTCGGTGCTTCCATGGGGGGTGCAGTGGCCCTAGATTTTGCCCTCTCCTACCCGGAAATAGTGGCAAAATTAGTCCTGATTGACAGCGCAGGACTAGCTAACCCCCCAGTTTTGGGTAAATTGATGTTTTCTCCCCTCGATAAGTGGGCAACTAATTTTTTAGCCAATCCCCGCGTGCGTCAAAATATCAGTCGTACTGCCTATTTTGATGCAACTTTAGCCACTGTTGATGCTTGCACCTGTGCCAATCTGCACCTGAATTGTCCCCACTGGAGTGCGGCTTTAATCTCCTTTACCAAAAGTGGCGGTTATGGGGCATTTTTGCCGAAATTAAGCCAAATAAACCGAGAAACGCTGATTATTTGGGGAGAAAACGATCAAATTTTAGGCACAAAAGACGCGAAGATATTTCAGCAGGCCTTACCCAATAATCAACTGGTCTGGATTCCTCGCTGTGGTCATGTTCCCCACCTCGAAAAACCGGAACTTACCGCGGCCGCGATAGTTAAATTTGCGAACTAAAAACTTATAATAGGATTATTTGACCCTATAGTGCCAACTTTTATGAAATTTTTGCCGATCGCTCTCGCTACATTCAGCCTTCTGAGTTTATCTGTCAATATTCCCGCTACTGTAGCCACACAACAGCTTTTTTGTCGAGGCCGCATGAATAACGGTTGGTCCTATTCAGCAGAATTTATCAATGGACGTTTTGAGCGCATTCGCTGGACACGCTCCGGTCAACCTCCCCAAGTTTCTAGTCTTAGTTTTAAAAATACTAACAACAAAGGACAGCCGATTTATCGGGGCAGTTTATTCGCCGCAGTCAGTGTCACTCTGATAGACTTATCGAAAGGAGATGTCCGTCCCGGTTCGCAAATTTCCGTGGGAGTGGAAGAATGGGGTTGGTCGCGGGGAAACTGCGGTCTTAACAGATGAACAACTTCGGTGACAAGGTAAGTTTTATTTGGAGTATCGCGGATTTGATCCGCGATACCTTTAAGCGCGGCAAATATCAAGATGTCATCTTGCCTTTCACCGTGCTGCGTCGCTTCGACTGCGTGTTAGAGCCGACCAAAGAGGAGGTCTTAGCAGCCTATAACCATTACAAAGACAAGCTCGACAACCTCGATCCCCTCCTCTGCAAAAAATCAGGATTTGCCTTCTACAACCCCAAATAAAAATCATTTTGTCTTTGGTATAGTTAAACATTCAATATTGTCTTATCACTTTTTTGAAAATGATTTAGGATCGCTAATTATCTAAGCACAATTAATTACACATCTAAGCCACTACTCCGTCAGACTTCTGCTGTGAGTAAACAGTGAACTGAAAACTCAAATCCGATCCCTAATAGCTGTATCCCGTCTCCCGTCTCGGAGTCTCCTGTCTCGACTAGGAAACTAATTTTGCACGACTACTTATATTAAGTTGACGCTGATATTCTAGAAATATTCATTCTGGCGAAAAAACTCGGCAAATGCCACTAATATTGAGTCTTTCAGACTGTAGCGGCTGGCATTGCTGGCATTTCGAGGGTCAGTTATCCCAGCGATAACTAACTGGAAATAGTTCAGCATCCCCATAAAATTCAGTTGTTTGACTTCCATTCCCCCGAAACCCACTATTCAAACCCTTCACTTGATTTTGAAAGGCAAGAGTAAGACTGATTCTGTATTCTGTGCTACCGTTTGCCTTGGGAATTACTGAAAAGCCATTAACGCCTCTTGCCAAAACAGACCACAACCTGATAAACTTGTTAAACCAATGTTTCAGGGAATAAAATGGGGCGATTTACCCCTAAGAGGGATTGACTTTCACGAAGTTTTATGATTGCCAACCGGAAAGTCCCCGAAATCTGGTGGTTAAGAGTTTTAGCCTGTTGGCTACTGGACTGACTAAGCAGACCTAACAAATTCAACTGTATGATACCGAGTCAAGACATCGGCGAGGCAGTAGATTCAGTCAGAAAAACTGACGCACAAGACTTCTCTAATTTAATGCCTAGACCTGGCTGGTAACAAGTGGCGGGTTTAGGTAAAGGTTGTTTTTGGTATTGAACCCCGATTCTTGTGGTTATTTACCCGCTTCAGTAATTGCCAATAGGGATTTTAAGCCCATAATTGGTTGAAAATTTCTATTTATTCGCAAAAATCCCCAGTCGCTCCCTGTACTAATCTTAGAGATCGACTTCATGATCAGTAATTTTCCCCAACCAATTCTCTGGAAATCACCTTCCAGGACAATTTAGTTATTTTATGAGTAGCAATGCCTTAATCGATCGTGAACATCTAATCGAACTGTATAATCGAGGTGAACGCAACTTTGCGGAAGTCAGACTTAGCGGAGTCAATTTAAAGAGACAGTGTTTAAACCAGATTAACCTAAGTCATAGTTACTTAAGACAAGCCAATTTAACCGAAGCTTGTTTAATTAACGCTAATTTCAAGGCTGCTGACCTAGAAGAAGTCAATTTAAGCAAAGCTTGTCTTATCGATGCTAACCTGACTAAAGCCGCTCTTTCTGGGGCAAATTTGCACCAAAGTAACCTAAGCGGCGCAATTTTGAGTAATACTGTTCTGAAAAAGGCTGATTTAAGTTCTGCCTGTTTAATTCACAGTAGCTTACTTTTTGCTCAACTGTTCAAGGCGAATCTGGAAGCGGCTAATCTCACCTCAGCCACTTTAACCCATGCTATGGCGGAGAAAGCTAACCTAAAACGGGCTATTCTCACTCGTGCTATTCTTAGCTCTGCTAATCTTAGCCACGCTAACTTAAAAGAGGCTAACCTAATTCGAGCCTATCTCTATCAAGCTAATCTGGAAAACTGCCACCTTCAATACGCCGACCTCAGCTATGCCGATTTGCGCGGGGCGGATTTACGCGGGGCGGATTTACGTTATGCTAACCTAGAAGGAGCTAATCTGACGGGAGCTAACCTCAATTGTAGTGATTTTGAGGGAGCTAACTTAACCGGTGCCGATTTAAGCAAAACTGACGCGAATAAAGCCAATTTTCGCCAAGCTAACTTAACCGGTTGTAATCTTCTCGGCGCTAATTTAGCCTCCGCTAACCTTTCCGGTGCTAATCTACACCAAGCGGGATTACTCTTGAGTTATTTAGTGGGAAGCAATCTTAAACGAGCTAATCTCAAACGAGCTAATTTAATCGGGGCGATTTTAACCGAAAATAATCTTCTTTCCGCTTCCCTTGAAGAAACTATTCTTCCTAACGGTAGTCGCGGCAATCTCCTTTCCTAATATTCCTAGAAAAACCTGGTTGTAGAGACTTTTCCGCCAAGATTTCTATAACCGTGGGGTTTTTCTTCAGCAAAAGGGAGAGCCGGAGTTGGGAGTGGGAATTATGAATTATAGAACTCTTGAAAATTAGTTAAGTAGCTGGTTATAATTAAATTAAAAATGGATTTTAGGTTCGATCCCCCCTGCCCCTCTTGATAAGGGGGGTGCCGATGGGCGGGGGGATCCCCCCTGCCCCCCTTGATAAGGGGGGTGTATGACAACTTTTAACGCCTACCTACTTATATGTTATAATGGCGAGTTAACTAATTTTTTGGGAAAAATTAGTTAATTAGTGAATTGGTTCTAAATGAAAACCTGAAGTTTAACTTTTAACTCAAAACTCTTTAGATATGCTTTAATTTGGTTGTCAAAACCTCTTTATTTAAGCAGCACAAACTTTCTCAATTATGGTTACTAAGTAGTCGGACATAAATTCTGTTGTCTATCTTAAGAAATGTAAATTGCCGTAATTCTTACTGACGACCGACGACCGACTCCTTACCCCACAGTTAACTTTACTTTTTTCCAACTACTTATCAGGTATCTTCTTGATCAGAAATCACTTTATTTATTCACCCTTTTGCCTCTTGCCTCTTGCATAAGTGCTTGTCCTCATAAGTAGCCTATACTCAGCGGATTTAGGATCAGGTGACGAAACTGGTATTTTCCCCTAATTCAAGGGAAAAACCCCGCATGACTTCCAGAAATCACCGGGGTTTTTAGGAAGAATAGGGATAGGGAAGCAGGGTGAGAGCATCTCAAACGCTATTGACAATTGGCCAATTTTGTGATCCGCATGGGCATTTCAAGTGATACCAGTCAATCAAAATAGTTAGGAAATCGACCAAATGGGTCGATTTTTGCCTAACAATTGAGATGGCCAATTCTCCTCAAATATGCCTGAATCGCTCTCTGGGTAAGCAACTCACATAAAGTTCATTTTGTCAAGGCTTGTTAAGATGCACTTACCCTGGATAGGGAAGGAATTTAACCCTCGGTTTCCTCTCTGGTTTGGATAAACAGAATCAAGAGGAAAACGGTGGGGACTAGGACGAATAGGATACTAGCGATAAAGCCGAGATTATTTACTTGCATGAGTTAGCTCCCTCTGTGACAACGGATTTACATAAAGATTAACTCCTAGAATATCATCCTGGAGAAGCCAAGGCGTTGCTGATTTGAAAGGGAAGTGGGAAGTGGGAGGTGGGGAAGTGGGAAGTGGGGAAGTGGGGGAATGGGGGGAATGGGGGAATGGGGAGATGGAGAGAATAAATAAAAATAATCTCCCGAAGACTGAATCCTGAATCCTGACCACTGACGGCGGACTGCTGTATGATAAAATTTGTCCCGATAGGATAAATTAAGGTCGTGAAATTTGGTCAGTGGTTGGGGTTTATCTGTTTAATAATGGCTCTTTATGTATTGTGGCAGATTCGACAGCTGTTATTATTGATTTTTATGGCGATCGTGTTTACCGTAGCCTTAAATAGATGTGTGAAAGGATTGCAGAGATTAGGTATTAAAAGGGGTTTGGCTATTTTAATTACCCTGCTGACGAGTCTGGGAATTGCAATTTTATTTTTTATAATTATTGTTCCCCCCTTTATCGAACAGTTTCAAAAATTAATTGAACTTTTACCGCAAGCTTGGAATTTAGTCCGCAATAACTCGATTCAATGGCGACAACAATTTCAATTTGATTGGTTGCCATCCCTGCCTAATTTAACTGATTTAGTCCAGCAGTTACAACCTTTAGGAACTTTTGTTTTTAGTAACTTTTTTACTTTCTTTTCTAACTCGGTTGCGGCAATTTTGCAATTATTATTCGTGCTGGTGTTAGCAATGATGATGTTAGCCAACCCCCAACCCTATCGACAAGCTTTCTTAAAATTATTTCCTAACTTCTATCGTCGTCGTGCTGAGGAAATTCTTACCCTATCGGAAGCGGGTTTAGGTAATTGGTTGTTGGGAATTGCCATTAGTTCAACTATGGTAGGATTATTAAGTGGGTTCGGTCTTTTGGTTCTACAAATTAATCTAGTTCTCGTTCATGCTATCCTAGCAGGATTGCTCAATTTTATCCCTAATATCGGACCGACTGCTAGTGTGATTTTTCCGATCCTCATTGCTGTTATCGATGCACCTTGGAAAATTGTCGCTATTCTGATTCTCTATTTTATTATCCAAAATGTCGAAAGTTATTGGCTGACACCCACTGTCATGGCTAAACAGGTATCTTTACTACCGGCGATTACCCTAATCGCTCAAATTTTCTTCGCTCAAATGTTTGGCATCTTAGGTTTATTATTGGCTTTACCTTTGACAGTGGTAGTAAAAACATGGTTAGATGAATTATTATTCAAAGACATTTTAGATCAGTGGGATTAAGTCCATAACAAATCTTAAATAATCTCGGCAAAAACCATGAAATTAATCATTCTTACTCTCGTTATTTTATCTAATATTTTTGCTACTCTCCCAGCTAAATCTGAAACAGTGCTAGAAAAAATTAAACGCACGGGATTATTAGAAGTAGCGATGAGAGAAGATGCCATTCCGTTTGGCTATCGAGATAGTAATAATAATTTACAGGGATTGTGCTTAGATTTTATCCAATTGCTTAGAGAAGAACTCAAGCACAAATTAAACCTCCAAATCATCAGTGTCAAAATTTATAAATCGACTTTATTTAATCGCTTCCAGTTATTGGAAAATAAAACCGTTGATTTTGAGTGTGGTCCAAATAGTATCAGAAAAAATATACCTGATGGTGTCAGTTTTTCTCGTCCTTTTTTTGTCACGGGAACTCAGTTTTTAGTTCGGAGTGATAATCAGAAAAATTTTGACTTTTCTTCGTCCTTAGAAGGTATAAGTATTGGAGTTTTGCGAGATACCACCACTCAAGAATTATTAAGACAAAAATATCCTCTTGCTACCTATCAAGAATTTCAAGGAGTGACGGGAAGACTGCGAGGTATTCAAAGTTTAAGAAGGAATAGAATAGATGCTTTTGCTAGTGATGGGATTCTGCTAATTGGAGAAGCTGTCATTCTCGGTTTATCCTTAGAACAAGATTATCAACTTATCCCCCGCAATCCTTTAAATTGTGATTATTATGGTTTCATTCTTCCCGCTAATGATCCCCAATGGCAAGAGTTTATTAATGGGGTTATCGTCACCGGTGAGAACAGAAATATTTTTAAAGCATGGTTTACTGAAGTTGCTTCTTATTTTAGAGATACTTGGCAGTATTGTCGTAATAATCCCGAAAAATCCCAGTAAAATTTAACGATTATGCACAAAAAGAATGATTTATTTTGGTTAATTGGTTGCGCTACAATAATCCTGTTTATTTGCAGTGCTATCAGACATATTTTATTTCAATCTAATGCTCTTGATCTTGGTTGGTTCGATCAGGGAGTTTACTTAATTTCTCAAGCTAAACCACCGATTATATCTTTTGTTGATTACCATATCTTAGGCGATCATATCGCTTTTATTCTCTATCCTATAGCCTTACTTTATAAAATTTATCCTAGCGTTTATTGGCTGCTTTTCTTACAAGCTTTTTCCCTTTCCCTTGCCATTTTTCCCCTCTGGCAATTGGCAATACAAGGGGGATTAAAAGAAAAACAAGCTTATACATTAGCCTTAGTTTATCTGCTCTATCCCCTGATTTTTAACGTTAATCTTTTTGATTTTCATCCAGAAGTTATCGCAGTGCCAGCCATTTTTTGGACGGTTTTAGCGGCAAGATTAAATAATCCCTGGGGATTTTGTCTAGGAATTATTATTATTCTCGGTTGTAAAGCAATTCTCTCTTTAACATTGTTGGGAATGGGTATCTGGTTACTTCTCTGGGAAAAGAAAAAAATCCCAGGAATAATTGCTATGATTAGCGGCATTCTTTGGTTTATTATCACCACGAAATTATTAATCCCTCTCCTGACAGGAAAATCGGCAGTTATTGAAATGGCTGATTCTCGATATAGTTATCTAGGAGATAGTTTGCCAGCAATTATCTTTAATCTTTTCCTCAAACCCGATCTTGTCTTAGGAAAAATCTTTACTGGCAATAATCTAGAATACCTCATCCTATTAATTATTCCCTTAGTTTGGGGTTTATCTTGGCGCTATTCTACCGCAATAATTGCCGCTATTCCCGCACTCGCTTTAAATTTATTAGCAGATCATGCCCCACAAAAAAACTTAACCACTCAATATTCCCTGCCAATTTTGCCCTTTTTATTTCTAGCGGTTATCGCCACTTTAGCCCATAATGGTAACTGGTTAAAAAAACCTAAATGGATAATTACTTGGGCAATTATTGCCTTTTTTGCCCTAGCTAAATACGGCTATTTTTGGTCACTGTATTTAAATTCCCTCGATACTTGGTCCGCCACCCAAAAAGCTCTTACCCAAATTACCACCAGTGACAGTGTCTTGACTACTTCTAGAATTGCCCCCCATCTTACCCATCGGAAAATGATCAAATTAGCGATCGAAGGTTCCCAATCCCTAGATTTAAATCAATTTAATTATATTCTACTTGATCGCCGTCATCCCGGTTGGTCTAGTTCACCAGAACTAATTGATGATCACTTAAATAAACTGAATCAAAATGAGAGCTTTCAGTTAATCGTTAATCAGGATGATGTGTTTTTATATCGGGCCTTGACAACCCCTCAAGAAACAAAATAATTTTTCGTTCCACCAATTCCAATAAATTTTCTTTATCGACGGGAAACCAGACAATATTAGCATCGGCACGAAACCAAGTGCGCTGACGTTTGGCAAATTGACGGGTGTGGAGGATAATTAGATCGATCGCCTGTTCTAAAGAAACTTCTCCGAGGAGATATTGCTTAATCTCTGCATAACCCAAAGTCTGCAAAAGTGGCAAATCCCAACCGTATTTATCCCCCAAATTCTGCACCTCTGCTACTAATCCCCTTGTGATCATTTGATGAGTACGAACAGTGATCCGCTTGTCTAAACTTTCTGGGGAACAGTCTAAACCAATTTGTAAAATTGGATAAGTGGGGGGATTTTCTCCCTGCTGACTAGAGATAGGTTTTCCTGTCACATAAAAAACCTCTAAAGCGCGTAGAGTCCTGACCTGATCATGGGGATGAATTTTTTTAGCGGCCTCTTCATCTACCTGCATTAGAATTTGATAAAGATAGGATTGTCCTAAAGCTTGTAATTGCCGTCTCAAATCCGCTTGAGGAGAAACCCTCGGTATTTTTAAACCTTTGACAATGGACTTGATATAAAGTCCCGTACCACCGACCAAAAACAGAGGAGAATATTGGAGATTGCTGATTAAATTCTCAGCCTGTTCTTGGTACTGTGCTAGGGTAAAATTATCTTGAGGATCACAAATATCAATTAGATAATGGGGAATCCGCTGACATTCTTCTAAGCTAGGTTTAGCAGTACCAATATTAAATTCTCGATAGATTTGTCGGGAATCGGCACTGAGAATTACTGAATTAAACTTTTCGGCCAATTGTAGGGCTAAACTGGATTTTCCTGTGGCAGTTGCCCCACAAATAACAATCAGAATAGTTGACATACTCCCACCGTCAAGCTGCGCTGTGACGGGGGATTCTTGACCTATCACTATCGGAAATTGCTTGTTCAACGGGGAGCATCCCAGATATGTAATGAGTATAAATACTGATGGTTAGGAAGAGGGAGATAGAGGACAATTAGCCCTAAACTAACCATACCAGATGTAGGCATCATGAATGCTCAAGAAGAACTGCAATTACAAGAACATCTGCAAGCTATCGGCAAAATCCTCAGCAATTCTCAGTTTTAGACACAGCAAGCCTTTTAGGGATTTAAAGAACATTTTAAAGGGGGATTTTTGGCGCAACTTTGGGTGTACTATCACGTCAAAAGCCCGAAGACTCGTGAAATGAAATTCGCCATCCCATTGAATTTTACCCCGTATTATGCGAACTAACTCCCAAAAGCCTTATTACAGGGCAAATTTAGAATTGCTGGCCTATTTTCCCCATACTTTCTTCCTGAGCCCTGAAATGCTTATCATACTAAATCCGTTGAGTATGGACTACATATCAAGAGAGGCACTCAGGCAAAACGGAGAATAAATAATCAGTTTTTAATAACTGAATTTAGCATCAGTTGTACTTAATTTAAATGAATCAACCCTAGGGAGCAGGGGGGATCGAACCTAAAATCCATTTTAAATTTGATTATAACCAGCTACTTAACCTCAGCTAATCCACGGAACTTTCTTTCTGGATTAATACCTCACCAGCGATTAAACGTTGGGCTGCTGAAAGTAAAACATCCTCAATATAGGGCTTGACAAAATAACCTTTTGCCCCTTTAGCGGCGGCAAGATGCTGCATTTTTTGCGTCCCTGGGTAGGCAATTATCGCCACTGGTATCCCCTGAAGTTGTTCATCCTCTTGCAGACGAGAGAGTAATTCTAACCCATTCAGGCGAGGCATTTCGATATCGCAGAGAATCAGATCACAAGCTAATCCGGCCTGTAATTTTTCCCATGCTTCTAAACCGTCCTGGGCCTGTTCAATGCGATAACCAGCTTTAACCAAAGAAATCGCTAACATTTCCCGCACTATTAACGAATCATCGACAATCAAGACGAGAGGACTCGATTGTGCTAACAAATTAGCGGAATCACTATCAATAATCGTTGTATCGGAGGATGAAAGCTGATTAGAGGTCGCTTTAATACTATTAGCTAGTAATACTTCCCCCGCAATCATTCTTTCAGCTGCCGACAGTAAATCTATTTCCGTGTAGGGCTTGGTAAAATAACCACTGGCCCCTAATTTCGCCGCCACCTGACGATGACGTTCCGAGCCTCGGGAAGTCAACAAAGCCACGGGAATCGTCGCTAATCGGGGGTATTTTTGCAAATTAGACAGTAATTCCAGGCCATTCATGCGGGGCATCTCGATATCACAAAAAACGATATCACAGGGCAAACCACCGCGTAATTTTTCCCAAGCTTCTTGACCATCCCGAGCTTGTTCCACACGATAACCAGTTTTACTAAAGCTTAAAGAGAGCAATTCCCGAACAGTAATCGAATCATCGACAATCAGAACCATAGCCTCGGATTTTTGGCTAATTTCCACATCTACAGGCGGTACGGATTGGCGCCAAAGACCACCGTTATCGATACGCAGACGACCGCTGGCGATGTCGATCAACTCTAACACATCGCCGACGGGCATCACCGTACCATCGCCTAAAACCGTCGCCCCAGCAATCCCAGCCGTTTTCGGAATCGGTCCTTCAATCTGTTTGATCACGATCTCCTGTTCCCCGATCACTTGATCCACCTGTACCGCGAGGAGATTATTACCACCGCGCAGGATCACGATCGCAAAAGAGTCTTCCCCCTGTTTGCCGGTGTAAAAACTACCGCGACTAAGTTGTCGATTGTAGGAAAGCAAATCGCTCAAGGGTTGGAAAGGTAGTAAAGTGTTTTGCCAGAAAACGCAGCGCCGTCCCTCCCGATCCATTTGGATATCCCTGGCCCGGAAATCCCTCACATCTTCCACTCCGTCCATGGAGAAACCGATGCGAGCATGATTACTAACACAACAGAGGGCCTTACAGATACTCAGGGTTAGGGGTAAACGGAGGGTAAAAGTGGTTCCTTGGCCCAGTACCGAGTCAATAGTAATCGTCCCGCGCACATCGATTAAACTGGTACGCACCACATCTAAACCCACCCCACGACCGGCAAAATCATCGGCCTGATCTTTGGTACTAAAACCGGGATGAAAAAGAATTTCATAGACTTCTTGGGTACTGAGGTTTTGAGCTTCCCGATCGCTGATCAGGCCTTTTTCGATCGCCTTAAGTTTAACCAGATTAACATCAATACCGGCCCCATCATCACTAACGGTGATCACGGTTTGATTGCCCTGTAGGAATGCCCGAACCGAGATCGTACCGTGGACAGGTTTGCCTTTGGCCAGGCGTTCTTCGGGTGATTCAATGCCGTGGGTGATCGCATTGTTGACCAGATGGATCATGGGACTATTGAGATTTTCGAGGATCATCTGATCGATGAGAACACCCCCTCCTTCCACTTTTAATTTGGCTTGTTTGTGCAGTTTCAGGGAAATATCGTGAATTGCCCGGGGTAGATGATCGGCAGTTTGACTAAAGGGAACCATGCGCGATTTGGTCATCCCTTCCTGTAGTTGGGTGGTAGCCTGTCGCAGACTGCGCGTCACCTGATCGGTTTCATCGACGACAAATTGAAGATCAGAGGCCGATTCTCGCACTCGCACGATCAATTCGATCATCTCTTGGGATAATAAGTGGAAATCGGTAAAACGGTCGATCTCTAGGGCATCTAGTTCCCCAGTCATAGTCGAATTGCCCTGATTTTTTCCCTGAACTCCACCATAACCGATGGCACCACCAGCATTGCGACTAGCCAGTAAAGCCCCTTCTAGGAGGCTTCTTTCATAGAGATCCTGCATCCGAACGCCCACATCGCTGAGATTTTGGACGCAGGTTAGCAAATTATCTAAAAAGAGACGCAGGCGATCCTGTTCCTGTTCAAGGTGATTGCGTTTAACCACCAGTTCCCCGATCAGATTGCTGAGGTTGTCCAATTGTTTGATCGGCACCCGCATCGTCTGTTCAAAAGCTTTACCAACAAGGGGACGCAGGTTATTTAACCCGACCGGTGGATTGGTTTCTTCGAGGAGTTTTTCTAAATCCTTGAATTCAGGCTCTGGGGAGCTTTCCGTGGCAATTTCCAGTGATTCTAACCGTTGGAGAGGTTCTGTCGCGGCCAGAGGCTCCCCTGCTGTGGATTCCCAGAGGAAGACCTCTAGGGATTCAAAGATGTCCGGCAGTGGCGATTGCGCTGGTGGAGTGGGTTTTTCCAGAAAAGCTTCTAAGTCTTCGAGGCTGTCGTAAAAATTCGGGTTGCTGATGGTTATAATTGCCTCTGAGTCCTGGACTGTTGCATTTTCTAGCAGCAGCGATTCCAGATCATCCCAATCTTCGGCTTCTGACTTGGCAGCAGTCCCACGGGTAGAATGAAGATCATTAGTGGCGGTTTCTTCCCAATTGATGCTATCGCTAAAAAGTTCTGCTAATTCCGGTTCTAAGGGCAAGAAAGACAGGGTTTGGTCAAGAGAAGCCCCATACCTCGCCGCTGGCGGGGAAGTCTGCTCAAATAAAAAGCTAAGTTCGTCTAGGGTCTCGTCACCGTCGGTGTCTTTGTCTTCTAAACTCTCTAACAACTGTTCGAGATCTTCGTTAAAGAAATGATCCCAGTCGGGTTTCATCATGATTTGCTTCCTGCCAAGTCTTCCTTTTTGGTCAACCAATGCGCTCTCTCTAGCTTCAGATTACCCAGAATTTTACCCGATAAATCCATCCACTAGGAATTTTTTTATGGCCAATCAAACTCTTGGACTCGATCGACAATTTTATTCCTATTATCAATCTATCTGTCTGCGAGAATCTCCGATTTTAGCTCAATTACGTCAAGAAACTGCCTCTCAACCCCTGGCAGTCATGCAGATTGCCCCCGAACAAGGTCAGTTTATGGCTTTTTTGGTACAGGCGATCGGGGCGAAAAAAGCCCTAGAAATAGGGGTTTTTACCGGTTATAGTGCGCTAGTGGTAGCCTTAGCTTTACCCCCGCAAGGCAAGCTCATCGCCTGTGATCTGAGCGAAGAATATACCAGTATAGCCCGCCGTTATTGGCAGCAGGCCGGTGTCGCTGATAAAATCGATTTAAGAATTGCCCCGGCCCTGGAGACTTTAGATCAATTAATCGCCGGGGGAGAAAGTAATAGTTTTGATTTTGTCTTTATCGATGCCGATAAAAGTAATTATGATTGCTACTACGAACAGGCGTTACAATTGGTCAGAAGCGGCGGAATTATCGCTATTGATAATGTTTTTTGGTCAGGACGGGTAGCGACGGCCGATAGCAATGATAATCGCACCAAAATTATCCGTTCCCTTAATGCCAAAATTCAGCAGGATGAACGGGTCAATATCAGTATTATTCCTATTGGTGATGGTTTGACCCTGGCCATGAAAAAGTGAAGAAGTTAAGAGGTATTAGAAAAGCTTTTGCTCTTGCGGAAACCACCCAGGACAACGCTACATCCCTTAAGCTCCTTAACGACAGCACTAAGTTATAAGTTATCAGTTCAACGGAGAGGGTGGGATTTGAACCCACGTTAGGTGTGACCCTAAAGCAGATTTCGAGTCTGCCGCATTCAACCACTCTGCCACCTCTCCACAGGGTTTGAGTCTGGATTATTATTTTAACAGATTACTTGTCCTAGGATTGATTTTTTTTTATGAATCAAGCTCCTTTTCTTCCAGTTAACCATCCCCGGCCTAACTTTCTCGACCGGTTAGGGAGTCTCTGGAAATTTTCCCGTCCCCATACGATTATCGGCACTTCTTTAAGTGTTTTAAGTCTGTATTTGATTGCTTTAGGCAATATTAGCGATTTTTTTAGCCATTGGTCGGTTTTATTGCTCACTTGGACTGCTTGTCTTGCGGGTAATGTCTATATCGTCGGTTTAAATCAGTTGGAAGACATCGACATCGATAAAATCAATAAACCCCATCTTCCCCTAGCCAAGGGCGAATTTTCTCGGTTAACAGGCGGGTTGATCGTGGGTTTTAGCGGTATTTTAGCAATCATACTGGCTTTTATCGGTGGTTTTTGGCTGTCAATCACCGTGGGGATTAGTTTACTCATCGGCACTGCCTATTCCTTGCCACCAGTGCGGTTAAAACGCTTTCCCCTCTGGGCAGCCTTCTGTATTTTTACCGTCCGGGGTGTCATCGTTAATTTAGGTCTTTTTCGCCACTACAACACAGTTATTAATCAAAATCAGTCTATCTATCCCTCAGTCTGGGTTTTAACCGCTTTTGTTCTCGTTTTCACCGTTGCGATCGCTATTTTCAAGGATGTTCCTGACCTAGAAGGCGATCGCATTTACCAAATTACCACTTTTACCCTGCTGCTCGGCCCAGAAAAAATCTTAACAATTTCCCTCTTGACAATTTCTCTGTGTTATGCAGGTATGATTGTCGTCGGTCTCTTGGGAATAACGGGAATTAATTCTCCTCTGGCCATTGTCGCCCATCTGCTCCTACTTGTTCTTCTTTGGTGGCGTAGTCGCGGAGTAAATTTAGAAGATAAAAGCGAAATCAGCCGATTCTACCAATTTATTTGGAAATTATTCTTCTTGGAATACCTGATATTTCCCCTTGCTTGTTTAATATGAAAATATCTCCTTTTTTAGCGGCCATTCCCTCACTTTTGCTAGGTGGCACAAGCGCACCTAGTCAAGAAACCATCTCCGAATTCCACCAGGGAATAAGTTGGAGGCACTCCGAGGAGATAGGAAGGGGCAGTACAGCATCCGAATCAACGACCAGTACCGCATCTGTTTCGTTTGGACAGAAAGCGGACCTTCTCAAGTAGAGATAGTGGACTACCATTGAGGTGAAAGATGATCCGAGTACCAACCCATCGCGCCCCCAGCCATCCAGGAGAAGTTCTCCTTTATGATTTTCTGGAACCGATGAACCTGACACAGCGAGAGCTGGCTTTAAGACTTCACGTTCCTTACCAGCGAGTCAACGAGCTAGTCAATGCCCGACGAGGCATTACCCCCAGCACGGCACTCCGTCTGGCAAAGTTCTTCGGCAACTCACCCGATTTCTGGCTGAATCTGCAATTGCGGTGGGATATTTATCAGGTAAAAAAGAAGGAGGACGGGGAAATAGAGAAAATATCTCCTCTAAAGTGTTGTAAAATGACAAATTTTAGTGAATTATAATACAAACATTCGAGAAATCTACGAATATGCCCGACGAAAATACGGAGAACCAAGAAGCTCAAATGACAATGCCATTGGTTAGAGCTACTGACATTGCTGAATATATTCGTTATCAATCATGCGATCGCCGTTTCAAGTTAAAGTACAAAGATTATGAACTTGCCAAAAAAGATATTCCTTTTTCTGAGTTGATTTTTTCAACCTCTTTAGACCCGGTTTTAGAAGTAGAAGGTCGAAAAAGAGAGGATAAATGGGAGAAATCACTTAAAAAAGAAGGATTAGTAGATTTAATCCAAAGAGAGCAGAATTCTGGGAAAGACAAATCAACTAATTGGAATGACTTTGTTGAAAAGTTAACAAATTTGTCAGTCGGACAAAAAGCTTATGGACGAGAAATTGGTATCAATGGAAAACTGGGAGAATTTGAGATTAGTGGGCAAATTGATTTTGTAATTGTTTTTTGGGAAAATGAACAACCTAAACTGCGATTAGTTGAGTGTAAAGCGTCTCGAAAAGATAGAACTTATCATCGAGTACAAGTTGCTTTATATAGAATGCTTTTACGTCAACTGATAAACGATAATCCAATCACTATCAATGGAATAAATTTAAAGCCTAAAAATATTGAATGTGTTGTAGTTCGCATTGATGAAAATACTAATAAAAGTCAGGATATTATTAAATCTGAAGCTTTAAACCTAGATACAATAGAAGCTGATATTAATCGTTTAGTAGCTTCTGATGGTGTACTAAAGCGTATTGTTGAAACTGATTTAACTAATTTAGATTATCAATTAGACCAAAAATGTAGTGACTGCACATTGAGTGTTCATTGTTTAGCTGAAAGTGCAAGGCAAAGACGTTTAGAATTACTGGCAATAGATTCATCAGTTGTTAAATCATTGAATAAAGTAGGTATTCAAAATCTTGATGATTTAGCCAAGATTTACTTAAAAGGAAATCAAGCTATTCAACTTCAACAAGATATAAGTTTTACAGAGAATCTAGAACTGCTTCAATTAAAAGCCAAAACTCGTCGGCGGACTCTTCCTGGTGTAGACTTAGATACAGGAACCGATCAAGTGCAACAACTGCCAAAATATTCAGGTAACAGTCAACTTCCTGAACATAAAATTAATGGAGAAAGACTCATTCGTGTCTATCTTTCTGTTGAATATGATTATGTAGAAAATAGAATAGGTGCGCTGGCTGCTCATGTTACTAAAAGTGAGGGAAAATTAGACCCAAAATTTGAGCAAAATGCAGATGGTAAATGGCAACCAGATCCTAACATTAAAGAATATTTAGAAGAAGGAATTGATGAAAATAATAAACCTATTTTTAAAGAAAAAGAACTTGAGGGAGAAGATTTAATTAAATTTAAAACTTCAGCATGGACAGGAGATTATAAAGAAGATAATGGTTCTGAAAAAGAGTTAATACAAGGATTTTTATTAGAATTAGTTGGTAAGATTGCCAAGGTAGCTAAAACAGAACAAGCACCCATTCATTTTTATGTTTGGTCACGTCAAGAAATGACTCAATTAGTTGAGGGATGTTCTCGCGTTAATTCAGCACTATTGAGTCATTTACGAGAGTTACTAGGATGTCGAGAAAGTTTAGAACAACTTATTTACTCTTGTCTTTCCGATGAAGTAGATCGCCGTTATGCTTTAGGATGGACAGGTAGAGATTTAGCGGTTGTCACTTCTCTTAAGTGGTTTGGAAGACGTTACCATTGGAGACGGGAGATCAATGGAAGGCTTGTTAATTTAGATCAGGCTTTTTCTCAAGATATATTTGACTTTAAAAATAATTTAGAAATAGATGATAATAATCAATGGGCGACATCACAATCTCAAAATGTTCGTAAGCATCAGTTTGAAGTTAGACTAAGATACTTTAATTCTCTAAGTGCAGCTTATTGGCGTGCCTTATGGCGAACACTTCCTGACCCTAATGAGCCAACACTTCCCCCCAAGTTAAAAAGCTCCATTGAACGCTACAATCAAGCACAAAAACCGAATTATTTAAAAGAGTATTTTCGCGCTCGTACTCATGCTATCAGATGGATTGAAGAAGGAATTAGATTTAAGAATCCAGAAATAACAAAAAAATCTTTGACTATTGCTGATTTACCCGTTTTTAGTTTAGATGTGGATGCTGCCCAGGCAGCTATTGATTTTCTTCGTTTGGATCAGCACGTTAAGGTAACAGATTGGATTGCTAATCATTTAATACCACCTATCTACCGTGTTTCTTTAGGGAGAACAATACCTGTAAAAAATGTAAGGTTACAGGGTGATAATAGACTAACAGCAGAAATTAATCTTGATGGATATAATATTACGGCTAAAGTTTTACAAGCTAACTGTACCATTGATTTAGGTTCTTTCGTTAGGCTTAGTCCTAATTCTGAATATCCACATCAAGGTCAAACAATCAAACAACTTTTTGCGGGTGGAAGCACCTGTGTTGTAGAAGCAATTGACTGGGATAATGAAACAATTGAATTTGCCGTTAGACAAACAAGAAAGGCTGATTGTTATCAAATTCGTGGTCGTTTTTTCAAAAACCAAGAAGATTGCTATGATCATGCCACTATTGATGAAAGTCCATCGGATTTTATAGCTGGAAGGGTTGATCAAAAATTACAAAATGCTAAAGATAATCACATTTGTAAATGGTTAAATCCGCAAAATCCTCAAATCCCCCCACAAACTCCTATTTCGGAGAATGATTTAGAACAATATTCTAATCTACTTGAGACTTTACCGTTACCAAACAATCAAAAACTGGGTAAAGAGCAACGTCAAGCAATTATCAAGGGATTGAATACAAGAATTCAACTTTTACAAGGACCACCAGGAACTGGGAAAACAGAAACAACTGCGATCGCTACTTTTCTAAGAATCTTAGCACGTCGCAATGTTGGCGATATTGTTCTGATTACGGCTCATACTCATACGGCTGTAGATAATTTACTCTTACGTTTAGATAAATTGTTGCCAACTTTGCAAAAACACGCCACTAATTTGAACCTAAATGTGCCATCAATTCAACTTAGTCGAGTAGATTCTAGAGATCAAGATATTTTTCAAAATACAGATATAACGACTTTCTCTTCTCATCCTTGTGTTACTCAAGTTAATACAATGCGTTCAAATAGAGTTTTAGTTATTGGAGGGACAACTAATGCAATTTTAAAAATGATTAATAAGTTAAATACAAAACAAAAATTTTTAAGAGACTATCCTCAAGGTTTTAAAACAACTACTTTAATAGTCGATGAAGCAAGTATGATGGTATTTCCTCACTTTCTGGCTTTAGCTACATTAGTTAAAGATGATGGTGAAATTATGTTGGCAGGAGATCACAGACAACTCGCTCCTATTATTACTCATGATTGGGAAAATGAAGATCGTCCTCCTGTTTTACTTTATCAACCCTATGTCAGTGCTTATCAAGCTATTCAAAATCTTAAAGAAAACTCAGATATTGAAATATCTGATGAAGCAATATTACGTTCAGCTTTAGATTATACTCATCGTTTACCCCATGAAATTCGTGAACTTATTGCACGTCTTTATCGCAAAGATAACATTGAATTACAAGGAAAACCAAGAGATGAAAATATAAAACAAGATGAAATTACGGGAAATTGGGAAAAACTTTTACAGGGAAATCGAGGTCTTTATCTTGTTGTTCATGATGAACGTGAATCAAAACGTAGCAATCAAATTGAAGTGAAAATAATCAAAAATATTCTTGATGCAGGAGGAAAAATTCCTGATGGTTCTACTGCAATTCTTACACCCCATCGCGCTCAAAGATCGCTACTAAAAACCAAATTAGCAAATTATATAAATGCTGTAGATGTAATTGATACAGTCGAGAAAGTGCAGGGTGGTGAGCGTGACAATGTGATCGTTTCTGCAACAGCAAGTAATCCATCAGCAATTGGCAAGAATGTGGAGTTCATTCTTAGTTTAAATCGCTCAAACGTTGCATTTTCAAGAGTTAAAAAGCGTTTAATAGTAGTTTGCTCTAAAACTCTCCTAGACTATATTCCAAAAGAGATTGAACACTATGAAGAAGCAACATTATGGAAAGCTTTACGTTCTGAATGTACCGATACTCTGTTTAATGACAATATTGATAAGCATCAAGTACAGGTTTTGACAAGATCACTAAAAAGCCGAACTAAGGAAGGCGATTAAAGATAACCTTGCTGCCTTGATTGACTACTGGGCGATCGATTGGGATTATGACGGCATAACCTGATTTGATGCTGACTTGTAATTGATAATAACTGAGTAATGCAGTATTAAGAGACAGGCTAAATCCTTAGGAGAGATTTACAAAATTGTAACCAATCTTTTCAAATAGATAAATCGTGCGTCAATCTATTCCCAGCCTGAAACCTTATAATTCTCTCTCTCCTAAACGTTTTGTGAGAACTATTAACATTAATCAATTTCATTGTAATTTAAGAAAAGATGCTGATTTTTCGCCTATCTCAAGTGCGTAGATTTTTGAGGATTAAAGATGATGGTAGGAGATTCTTAGATTTAGGCAAATTCCCCGAAAACCGCCCCCTTTGTCAGGAAGCATTTATAGAGATTATGATGACTATTTGAGCAATGATTTATGATATAATCAAGACGGCTGACCAAAATAGCACCTAAATTCAGAACTATCTAGAATTACAGCTTTAATTTCCGCCTAACTAAACTATGACTAAATATCATCAAATCACCGTTAACAATCGTCAGACGGGCGAAAAAATTACCACCACCGTTCCTGAGGATAACTATATACTCCACAGTCTGGAAAAACAGGGCTATCAATTACCCTTTTCCTGTCGCAATGGAGCTTGTACCAGCTGCGCGGTCAGGGTATTATCAGGAGATATCCATCAACCAGAAGCGATCGGACTATCGCCGGAATTAAAAGCCAGAGGTTATGCTTTACTTTGTGTCAGTTATGCCCGTGGCGATATGGAAGTAGCCACCCAAGACGAAGATGAAGTCTATGAACTGCAATTCGGTCGCTTTTTTGCTCGTGGGAAAGTGCGTTTTGGTTTACCCTTAGATGAGGAATAGATTAGGGATTAATCGTGCTAGATACCAGCAGCCAATTAGAAAAATACTTAGACATTGCCAGCGAAGCCGCCCTAGCGGCGGGAACAATTATCCTCGATAATTGGGGTAAAATCGAGACAATAGAAGAAAAAGGGCGATCGGGCGATTTAGTGACGGAAATAGATCGTCGAGCGGAAACAGAAATTCTCAAAATTATTGGCCGTCACTTTCCCAAACACGGGTTTTTAGCGGAAGAATCGGGAAAACTGCCAGGGACCGATAGCGACTATCTCTGGGCGATCGATCCTCTCGATGGAACCACCAACTATGCCCACGGTTATCCCGTATCCGTCGTCTCTATCGGACTACTGATCGCAGGGATAGCAAAAGTAGGAGTCATCTATAACCCCTTTAGAAAGGAACTATTTCGGGCAGCCCAGGGTTTGGGGTCCACTCTGAACCGTCGTCCCATCCATGTCTCCCGGACCGGTGAACTAGAAAAAAGTTTACTGGTGACGGGTTTTGCCTACGATCGCTGTCAAACCTCCGATAATAATTATGCCGAATTCTGTTATTTGACCCATCTGACCCAAGGGGTACGCCGCAGCGGTTCCGCTGCCAACGACTTAACCGATGTGGCCTGTGGGCGCTTAGATGGTTATTGGGAACGAGGAATTAATCCCTGGGATCTGGCCGCGGGAGTTATTCTGATCGAAGAAGCTGGGGGTAAAATTAGCGCCTACGATGAGAGTCCTTTTTTGATAGAAACGGGGCGAATCCTGGCTACTAACGGACAGATTCACACCCCCTTAAGCCAAGCTCTGCAAAAAGCGGCCTCTTGGAGCTTTCAGTTTTAATGCGATTATCATTTTGATTAAAGTTAGGATACTCTCTATGACTTTTCCAATTTCCCAGGGATTATTTCAATATGATTTAATCGATCACTTCGCTATTTTAGGAGTCTCGATCGATGCCGAACAGGAGGAGATTCGCCAGCGTTACTTAAAAATCGCCTATAAACTCCATCCTGATACCTGTCGCACTTACACCCCCGATGAAAAGGAACAGGCTCATCAGTTACTTTCAAAATTAGTTAACCCCGCCTACGAACATCTGAGCCACGATCTATCTCGCGAAGAATTTCGCCTTGTTTTAGCACAAATGGGCAAGGCAATGGGGAGAGATTTGAGTAAAATCACCATCAGTAGCGAACCAGCTAGAAAACTAGCCCAATCTAGCGCTAACTACGAATTAGTCTATCAAAAAATCCTGCAATCTTTGGCGATCGATCAATATACCGCTCTGGAAAATACCTATCAGAAAATCGCCCAACTCAGTGAACTCAATCTCGTTTATCTGATCTTAACCGAAGGTCGGGGCAACAGGAAAACCACCCCGAAAGTCTTTATCTCCCAGGGCAATACTAACCAGTCCGAGTTAGTTAGAGCGACTGTAACCACGGCAGCCCCAGCTAAAGCGAAGGAATCGCCCCTAGAAGCCTATATTCGCCGCGCCCAAGCTTCTCTTGACGAAAATAACCCCGCCCAAGCTTTGCGAGAATTGCGCGATGCCCTGCGGCAAGAACCGGATAATGGCATCTGTCACGCCCTGATCGGTTTAGCCTACCTGCGACAAAATCAACTATCCATGGCCCGGGTTCATATTAATCGCGCTTGGCAAACCAACCCCAAAGATGCGACGGTGATTAGGAGCAAACGGGAACTAGATAAAGTAATTAATTCTAATACTGAAATGCCAGACCAGAAAGGACAAAAAGAGGAAGGAGAGCGCAAGGGCGGTTTTTGGTCTCGATTTGGTGGTAAAAAGAAATAGGACTGACCAGTGCCACCGATTTTGATTAGCAAACTCCCTTGACATCCTCGCCGCCGTAAAACGGACGGCGATTCCCAAACCTCACGATTTGGGTTTCTGCTTCTTTCCCGAAGGATTTTTCGCACCTGCCGCCCCAGATTTACTCTGTTCTGGTCTTATGGTCGCTCTACAGACTGACACCGCAAGCCCTGCGGCCAAAATATTTTTACTCGCGTTAATATCTCGGTCATGGTGCGTCCCACAGTCTGGACAATCCCATTCTCGAACATTTAACGGCATTTTCAAGGGCAATATACCCGCAATTACTACACTTTTTAGAGCTAGGAAACCATCTATCTATTTCGATGTAATTTCTACCGTACCAACGGCATTTATAGGCTAATTGTCGGGTGATTTCTCCCCAGCT